>JAGOBZ010000426.1 GCA_017999015.1 Kiritimatiellia bacterium | reverse complement strand
TTCCTATTTCGTCTCCGGCAACGGCGGCGGCGGCTGGCCGAACAGCAGTGCGGAGGGATTTGCGCTTATCTCGCCCACCAGACGCTCCAAGCCTGCGGCGGCCGCTCGCAGGCTCTGGACCAGCTCGCCCAGCGCTCCCTGCTGAGCGAGCGCGGTGCGATTCAGCGTCTGGGCGGTCTGGTTGAGCGCACCGACCATCTGTCCGATCACCGCGCCGTTGGTAGTGAACAGGCTGTCCGCGTTGTCGACAAGGCCGCCGGCGCTGTCAAGCAACTCGTCGGCGCGACCTGCCATCTGGCGCAGGCTCGCGCTCAGCGGCAAGATATTGGTCTCGATTCCGGCGGCGGCGCGGCGCGCACTGCCTACGGTCGCGGCGAGATCGGCCGGCAACGCTGCGAGTTCAGGCGCATCGACCAGCTTTTTGACCGACTGGTTGGTGGCCCGCAGTTCACTCAGCAACTGCGTCGCCTCGGTGCTCAACGCCGCGACATCCGCTTTGCTGAGGGTGCTTTGCAGCAGGTAGAGCGTGGCGAGCAGCTCGTCGCCGAGAGCCCGCAGATCGACGGCGCTCAACTTGACGAAAACGTCGTCGACCGCTTTCTTGAGGTTGGTCATGGTGCTCGGCGTGGCCGGGATGAAGGGATGTGCGGGACGCCACGCCAACGGGAAGGCCTGTGCGACGTCACTGGGCTGCGCAAAGTAGTCCAGTTCGAGAAACGAGAGCCCGGTCACGCCCGAAGAGGCGATCTTCACGCGCAAACCCTGCTGTACCATCGCGCGCAGTATCTGGTCGGCCGCTTGGTTGCCGAGCAGGCCGAAACGTTCCGGGTCAAGCGCCATCACCACGAGAATCTGGCGTGCGCTGGCTTGGGTCAACAGGTCATCGTTTTGTTTGCCGTACTCGCTATAGACAAATCCAATGCGCTTGACCTCGCCGACCGGCACGCCGCGGTATTTGACGGGTGAGCCCAGATCCAGGCCTGTCACGGACTCGGCGAAGTAGGTCTCGGCGTCTATCACTTTTTTGTTGAAGGTGCGCGCGCCGGCAATCCCGATCACCAGCACGATCAGGGCCGCGCCGGCCAAGACAAAGAAGCCGATTTTTGCAAAGTTGGCCTTGTTCTCATTCATGACGGTTTCTTATCCTTCGCGGTTGAAAAAAGCGCGCACGGATGGCAGCTCGGCATGCGCGCGCAGCTCGGCGGGCGTGCCGGTTGCGATCAGCCGTTGCGCCTGCTTGTCCAGCATGACGCAGCGGTCGGCGACGGCAAAAATGCTGGCCAGCTCGTGCGTCACCATCACGACCGTCACGCCCTGCGTGTCGCGCAGCCGCAGGATTAGGCGGTCCAGCTCGGCCGAGGTCACCGGATCAAGTCCAGCCGAGGGTTCGTCGAGAAAGAGGATGCGGGGGTCCAGCGCCATAGCCCGCGCGATCGCCGCGCGCTTTTTCATGCCGCCGCTGATATCCGACGGGAAATATCCGGCGTACGCTTTCAACCCGACCAGCTCCAGCTTCATTTCCGCCACCAGGTATCGCGCCTCGCGCGGCAGGTCGGTGAACGACTCCAGCGGCAGGCAGACGTTCTCCAGCAGCGTCATCGAGCCGAAAAGCGCGCCGCTCTGATAGGTCACGCCGAAACGCCGCAGCGCGCGCAGCCGTTCCTCTTGCGAGCCGCCGAACAGGCGGTCACCCATCAGCCGGATTTCGCCGGCCAGCGGCGGGTTGAGGCCGATCATGTGCTTGAGCAGCGTGCTCTTGCCGCAGCCGGAGCCGCCCAAAATGACAAAAACCTCGCCCGCGCGCACTTCGAACGAAATTCCGCGGATCACCGGGCTTTCGTATCCGGCATCCACATTCTCGACTGTAATGACCGTATCCTTCATGCGCGTTAGATCCCCAGCACATAGAACAGGACAGCGAAGAGGCCGTCAAACACCGTAATCAAGATCAGGCTGCCGACGACGGCGGCGGTGGCGGCGCGTCCCACAGCGTCGGCGGTGCGTCCGGTCTGCAAGCCGTGCGCGCAGCCCACCAGTCCCACCAGCAGGCCGAAGACCGCCGCCTTGAAAAGCCCCAGCAGGATGTTGCAGAGCGTGGTGGCCTTGATCACATGCTGCCAATAGGTCGTGGCTGGCACGCCGATCGAGGTCACCACCAGCGCGCCGCCGAGCAGCCCGGCCACGATGGCGAACACCGTGAGCAGCGGCATCACCAGCGTGGCGGCGACCACGCGCGGCAGGGCCAGGAACACGACCGGCGGCAGCCCGAAGGTTTCCAGCGCATCCACCTCCTCGTTGACCTTCATGGTGCCGATTTCCGCCGCAAAAGCAGACCCCGAACGCCCCGCCAGAATGATCGCGGTGATCAGCGCCCCCAGCTCGCGGAACAGGCCTATGGCAATCAGGTCCGCTACATAGACCTCGACGCCGAACTGGCGCATCGAGGTGGCCGACATGAAAGCCAAGATCAGACCGAGCAGGAAGCCGATCAGCAGCGTGATCGGCAGCGCGTCGATCCCGGCCCGCTCGAAATGCAGTAGCGTGTCGCGCAGCCGCAGCCGACCGGGACGCAGCAGCAGGGTGAAGGCCGCAACCGTCGCCTCGCCCAGAAAGGCCATCTGGCCGCAGGCATCCTGCCAGATGCGCACCGCAGACTCGCCGAGCTGCACGGCGGTCGACGTTTTGCGCGCCGGATTTACGGCGGCCGGATCTTCGACGAAGCGCTCGACCGCGAATATCCCCAATGTGCGCGCCACCACCCCGCGCCCGTCGCGGCACGCGATGGCGAAGCCCTGGCGCACCGACCGCCGGTACAATTCTACGATCAGCGCCTCGCCCGCCCCGTCGCATGCCGCGACCGCTCCGGCATCCAGCGCCAGCGTGTCGCCCTCGCCCAGCCGCGCGACTGCCGGCAGCGTCGACCGCCACAACTCGGCCACCGCTTCGGCCGAACAGGTCTCTGGCAGCACTATTTCCATGGTTGGTGAGGCGGCAGATCGGGCGACACGTAGACTTGCGTCGAGAGCTGGAAGTCGCGTCCGTCTTCGGAGAAGGAGAGTTCGGCCATGTAGGCGGCGAAGCCTTCCGCGGGTGCCGGCAGGGGGGCGGTTGCGCGCTGTCCCTGAGCGTCGAGCGCGAGCGGCGCACTCGTCCAGACGGCCTTGCGGAAATCGCGGGTCGGAGCGTGCGCCTGCCAGAGACGCGCACCGCGCGCACGGCGGTCGGCTTCAACGTGCAGCGCGTCCGCCGCGCCGTCCTGCCGCCGCCAGCTCACCTGCGGCGGCG
>JAGOBZ010000425.1 GCA_017999015.1 Kiritimatiellia bacterium | reverse complement strand
CGGTTGACATTCAGGTTCAGGATGCCGGCCGTGACGGTTGTCGCGCCGGTGTAGGAGCCTCCCGAAAAGGACATGGTGCCGGCGCCGGATTTGGCCAGGCCGCCCGAGCCGCTGCGCGTGAACGGCACGATCGCCTCAACGTTCTGGCCGTTGCTGTCTATCCATGCGCCGCCGTCCTTGACCCAATAGGCGGAGATGTTGTTTTTCGTCGAGGTCTCGTTGAAAAGCGAGGACGAACGCGCTTTGACCAACCCGCCGTTGAAGTTGACGTTGAACCAGCCGATTCCGGCCGACAAATAGATATTGTTGACCTCCAGCGTCCCGCCGTTGAGGTTGAGCATGCCGGTGTTGCCGTCCATATGGTAAACACCGTTCGCATACAGCAGTCCGCCGTTCATGTTCAGGGTGGCGGGGCTGTTCCAGCCGAGGATGACCGTGCTTGAATTCGTCACCACCGCGCCGGGGTTGATGGTGATGACAAAATTATCCTCGCCGGAATGACCGCCGATCTGATGGGACGTGTTCAGTTGGCCTTCCACGTTGAGCATGACCGAGTCGCGCAGCCGGAAGCCGAAGGTGGCGTATTGATAGACCGGCGGATAACCGACCGTGCTCAGCCGCGCGCCGGCCGGGATCGTGATCGTGGTCCCGGCGACGCCGCCGGTGATGCCGAACCAGGCGGTTGCCGCGTCCATCACGTCGACGGACTTGAAGGTGTTCGTGCCGGCGAGCACGAGCGTCCCGCCGCCGCTCACGTTGAGATTGATGGCGCTGCTGGCGCTGTTGGCCCGGTTCGTGGCGACCACGTTTTGGGTGACCCACAGCAGCGGATAGTTGAACCCGAAGCCGAGCGTGTTGCCGTTTCCGTCAAGAGTGTAGCTGCCGGAGCCCGGCGCGTTGAACCGCACGTGCCCGACCGTGATATTCTCGCCCAGCGTGATCGTGCCCGCCGCGCCGGATCCCGCCCCGATGACGGTGAGATCGTCATACGTGGAATTGTTCACCCAGTTGGTGTTGGCGGATGCGTGGTTCCACCAGTTGGAGTCGGCCGCTTGAGTCGACCAGACTCCTGATCCGTCCTGGGCGCCGGCTGTGCCGATCTCCGCATCCCAGGTGTTCGTCGCGGCCCGCAGGCCCCAAGGCGAACAGAATCAAACCAACGTCACCACACCCATCCACATGTTCCATTTCTTCATTCCAACCTCCTTGCACTGGGCCATATTTTGATGTCTCCGGGGCTCGCAGCCCCTGAAACGCACGTTGTCATGAACGCGGTTTGCCCGGTTTTGCGGGACGCGGCCCTTGATTCGCCTTGGCGGGGTCATAAGCGGGATTGGGGGCCGGCATCTGTGCGCCGACCCTTTCGCGCCAGGCGTGCAGCCGTGCCTTCAGTTCCGCAACCTGGTCCGGACGGGACGCGGCGAGATCGCGCGTCTCGCCGATGTCGTCTTTGAGATTGTATAGCTCAACACGCCGGTCTTCGTAAAACTCGACCAGCCGGAAGTCGCCGGCGCGGATCGCGCCGTAGGGGGTGGCACCGCCGGGATGGTAGTGCGGATAGTGCCAGTAGATCGCGTCACGCGCCAGCGGGCCGCTCTGCTTCAGGAGCGGCACGAGGCTCTCACCGTCCACGGCGTGCCCGGCAGGCTGCGGCACGCCGGCCATCGCGAGCAGCGTCGGGAAGAAATCCGCGCCGATGACCGGCACGGAGCAGACGCTGCCGGGAGCTGTCGCGCCCGGCCATTTGACGATCAGCGGCACGCGCACGCCACCTTCATAAGCCGAGCCCTTGCCGACGCGCAGCGGCCGGTTCGAGGTGCAGCCGATGAGCCCGCCGTTGTCGGAGGTGAACACGATGACGGTGTTGTCCGCCAGCCGCAGGTCATCCAGCGTGCGCAGGATCACGCCCATGGCGTCGTCCACGCTCTCGACCAGCCCCGCGTAGGTCGGGTTGTGGTGCGGGTTCTCCTTGTCCTGCTTAGCCTTGTACTTTTCAAACGCCTGACGCTTGGCGGCGATCGGCGTGTGGACCGCATAGTGCGCCAGATAGATGAAGAAGGGGCGGTCGCGGTGCTCGCGCATGAAACGCTCCGCCTCGGCCGTTTCGCGGTCCGTGAGGAACTCGCCGTCCGGGCCTTCGGGCAGGGTCGGGATCTTATACGGCGCCACATAGCTCGGCGGCTGGCCGCGGTGATAGCCGCCGATATTGACATCGAAGCCCTGTTTGTCCGGATAGCACGCCTCGTCGCCGAGGTGCCACTTGCCGATGCTGGCCGTGGCGTATCCCGCGGCTTTGAGCGTGCGGGCGAGGTTGGGGATTTCGGGCGCGAGCCGCAGCGTCCAGTCCGGCACCGAAAGTTTGGCGAAGGGACGCTTGTGGCCTTCGATCCAATCGGTGATGTGCAGCCGCGCGGGATACTGGCCGGTCATGATGCAGGCGCGCGACGGCGAGCAGACCGTGCAGGCGGAGTAGGCGTCGGTGAACCGCATGCCCTGCGCGGCGAGCCGGTCGATGTTCGGCGTCTCGTAATAGGTGCTGCCGAAACAACCGAGATCGGTCCAGCCCATATCGTCGACCAGCACGAAGACAATGTTAGGGGGTGCGGCGTTCACCGACACAGCACCGATCAGGCCTGTCATCCAGCACACACTCAGCACAGACAACCACGTTTTCATACGTGCAATCAGCATACGACGGGCCTTATGGGGCGTCAAGCAGTCAGTGTGTCAGAGTCGTCATCGGTGAGTGGCAGTGATGCGCGAAGGCCATGCGTTTCTGGAGAAAAGAGGGGCAGACGAGTCGGGAGCACGGGCTCATTTTGGAGCGCGGCGGCTTGCCACCGCTTTGGAAAGCGGGAGCAAGCTTCCACACTCCACAAACCGGTCGCAGCCCATCGTCCGTCTCCCCGCCGCCGCCCTCGTCCGACAGTGCTTCGCATCAAACACACGCTCGACTCGCGTCTGCCACACGACGACGTCATGAACAACGCTTCGCTTGTCCCCGCATTTCAAATCATATGCGCCGTGCTGCGTCGGCCAGCAGGCTGAAGGCTTTGTCCGGCCCCGCCTCCTGCAGCCGTGCGGCATCCGGTTCGGTCAAGGCCGGCAGGGTGCCGACCGCCGCATAGAAGGCGTTGCGACGCGCGATGTTTGGGAACTCCGCCGCAGCGCGCGCGCCGAGGTAGGGCGCACCGGCGTATCGGGCCAGCACGCTCTGGCCGACCATGACTTGCATGCCCTGCACAAAGACGGGGGCATACCGGTTGAGCACGGGACCGGCCAACTCATCGACAA
>JAGOBZ010000424.1 GCA_017999015.1 Kiritimatiellia bacterium | reverse complement strand
TCATGACCGCTCAACCTATTGCACGGCACGTTGTTGCGGGCGGGGACGCCCGCGCTCCCGTCTCGCCATCCTTCCTTTCATCAGAAACGCACGATCTTCGCATACCCCTGGTCGCTAGCCGATTACTTACAAAACCCTATCTGAACTCGCCGATTGTCGTGATGACGCGGGATGACGTGAGCTATGTAGGCGCCCTTTCCGAACTGAACGGACGTCGTGTGGCGGTTGTGAAGGGGTACGCCCCGAGCGAGTGGCTCGCCCGTGACCATCCCGAGATTGAACAGGTCAAGGTGGACTCGGTCGGCGAAGCATTTGAGAAGTTGAGGCATGATGAGGTCTTTGCCGTCATCGACAACATGTTGGTGCTCAATTATTATCTGACCACGACGCGCGTCAAAGGGTTGCGTATCACCGGGATGACGCCCTATGTGTATGCGCAGGCGATCGCGGTGCGAAAGGACTGGGTTCCTTTGGTCGGCATCCTGCAGAAGGCTGTCGATGCCATTCCGGCTGAAACCCGTGAAACACTGTACAAGAAATGGGTGCCAGTGCGGTTTGGCACGCCATTCAATTACACGCTGCTGGGACACGCTTTACTCGTTACCGTCATGCTCCTGTTCGGACTTGCCGCATGGAGCTGGCGGTTGTCGCGTGAAGTCAAAGCGCGTCTTTCGGCCGAACAGCGGTTGGCAGAAAGCGAATCCAATTACCGCCACCTTTTTCAAGACCATCGTGCGGCGAAATTGGTGGTCGACGCACAGACAGGCGCCATTGTGGATGCAAACCGGGCTGCCAGCGCATATTACGGCTGGACTTACGATGATCTGGTGGGCATGAGCATCTATGAGATCAACGCGCTTCCCAGGGACAGGATCCGGCAGCAGATGGACATTGCGTTGAGAGGCGGTGGAGGCTTTGAGTTTCAGCACCGTTTGGCGGATGGCTCATTGCGCGACGTGGAGGTCCTTTCCAGCCGCGTGCAGTGGCAGGGGAGGACCTGTCTGCATTCGATTGTCCATGATATTACAGAGCGTAAACTGGCCATGCTGGATCGCGACCGCCTGATGGCCGCGATCAACCAGGTGGATGAGGGGATCGTGATCACGAATGCTGACGGCGTCATTCAGTTCGTGAACCCAGGATTTGTAGCAGCCACCGGTATTACGCGCGAAGCGGTGATCGGGCAAAGCGTGAATGCGCTGAAAGACGGTGAGTCGGGGAAAGCGCTCTACCATTATTTTTGTGAGGTTGTCAGGAACGGCAACCTGTGGCGCGGACGTTTTCAAGGGAATCGCCCGGATGGCTCGCGCAGGATTTCAGAGGCTTCGATTGTGCCGGTGCGAAATGAGAATGGGAGTATTGTTAATTTTGTATCGGTTGAACGTGATGTCACGGAGCATGTGGCGGTCTACGAACAGTTGTTGCATGCTCAGAAAATGGAGTCTGTCGGACGTCTCGCAGGAGGCATCGCGCACGATTTTAATAATCTGCTGCAGGTCATTTTAGGGCATGTCGAATTGGCGGAGGACGAGCTCGGCAGCCATCATCCTGTGAGCGCCGACTTGCGAATGATCCGGGAGTCCGCCAGTCGGTCCAAAGAACTGACGAGTCAACTGCTGACCTTTGCCCGTCGCCAGCCGGTGGTTCCCGCTGTGGTCAAGTTGAACGATGTCGTTGCCGGCATGATTGCGATGGTAAAAAAACTTTTTCGAGAGGAGATTGAGTTGGTGTGGCAGCCTGATCCCGCCACTTGGTCGGTAAAAATGGATCATGGACAGATGCAGCAGCTTGTTGTCAATCTGTGCACGAATGCGCGTGATGCGATCGCAGGTGCGGGCACCGTTATCATTAAAACAGGCAATTTGGTTTCCACGGCAGGCGAGCCTAACGCTGCAAGTCTCGCAGGCATCTCTCCAGGCGAATATGCCGTGCTTGTCATTTCCGATACGGGGTGCGGCTTGAGCGATGAGATCCGCAGCCATCTGTTCGAGCCGTTCTATACCACGAAAAAAGAAGGCAGGGGCACCGGCCTCGGCTTGGCTGCGGTGTATGGAATCGTCAAGCAGAACGGCGGATTCATCGGTGTCGAAAGCGAGAAAGGCGAGGGAACGACTTTCACGATCTATCTGCCGCGCTACGAGCAACCCGTTGAACAGCCGGCCACACCTCTTGCACCTTGCGATGCCATGGAGCGCGGACGTGGTGAGTGGATTTTGGTGGTCGATGATGACACCGCGCTCTTAGAGATGGTAGAGAAGATGTTGAAGAAACTGGGCTATCAGGTCTACGCGACACATCTTCCGGCGCATGCCCTGACTCTTGTTCAGAAACGTGAGCAAGCGTTTCGTCTGCTGTTGACGGATGTCGTTATGCCCGGAATGAATGGTAAAGAACTCGCGAACCTTGTGCGTGCGTGCATGCCTGAAATCTGCGTGCTCCTTATGTCCGGATATACATCGAATGTGATCGAGATCCAAGACGAACTCGGGGCGGGCATGGATTTCCTTCAAAAACCTTTTAATATGTTGGCGCTTGCGCGGCAGGTTCGATTGACGCTCGGGAAGTAAGCCGTTCCCCACATGAATCCGCGTTATGCAGTCCGTCCAGGCATACGGCGGCGGCACCCAGCAGCGCGGCCTCGTACCCCAGACGCGTTCTTTTGACGCTCAGCGTCCGGCTCTGCGGCAGGGAATCGTTCTCCATCGCTCTCAGCAGCTCCGGCAGCATCAGGTCAAGCGCCTTCGACGCACCGCCGCCGATGAAGGCGTGCGCAGGATTCAACAGGTTCGCGGCGATGGCCAAGGCGCGCCCGAGGTAAACACCGGTTTGCGCGTAGACGGCCAAAGCGGCCGGATTTCCGCGCCGTGCCAGCTCCTCGCAACGCTTGGCATCCGTGCCGGCAGGCAGGCCCGCCTCTACGGCGCGCCGCGCGATGGCGACTCCTGACGCATGTGCCTCCAGGCATCCGGCCCCGCCGCATCCGCAGGGATAGGGCGCGTCCCGCTCAACCTTGAGATGGCCGAATTCGCCGGCGCAGCCGCCGCTGCCCCGCACCAGGCTGCCGTTCGCCACGACCGCACCGCCGTTGCCGGTGCTGATCGTGATCCAGATGAAGTTGTCGCCTGCGCCGCCGAAACGCTGTTCCGCCAGCGCGCAGGCGTTGATATCGTTTTCAAAAAAAAGGCGCTCGCCCCGCAGCGCCAGCGCGTCAGCCAGCAAGGGGCGCGCGTGGAACGCGCCCCAGCCGGCAGATGGAGAACCCAGCACATGCCCGTCAGGTGTCACCATGCCGGGAA
>JAGOBZ010000423.1 GCA_017999015.1 Kiritimatiellia bacterium | reverse complement strand
GCACGCCGAAAAACGACACCACACACCCTGCCACCACCGACATCCTGAAACAGAACCCCGTGTGATTCATAGGCACCTCGACAAGTTGTTCTCACTCGTATTTTAAACAAGGGTCGCCTGTGCGCACGCCCTTTCTACATCATGCGGCGCAAGTGTAGTTCCCGCGTTTTTTAGAGTCAATGGGGAGGGGGGCAAAAATAGATATATTATATTCTTGACAATTGGTGAAAATAAACGACGGGCGTGGTGTGCCAGACGCCGATCGCCGGGCTCAGAACGGGCGGGGCCGGTTTTCACTTCTGAGGTTCAAGCTGGACGTTCGGCATTCAGTGTTTGAATCGGGCTACGCCGGCTTTTCCGAATGCCGAACCCATGCCTTGCATGGTTTACAGGAGCGAGGCGCCCGAGCTGGCGTTACCCACCATCAGCGCGTAACGGCGCAGCCATCCGCCCAGGTTACGCGGCTGCCAGGCCGGCGCGGCGGAGCGGCGGCGCGCGATCTCGGCCTCGTCGAGCAACGCTTCCAGGCGGCGGCCGGGAATGTCGATACGGATGCGGTCACCGTCGCGCAGCAGGCCGATCAATCCGCCTTCGGCCGCTTCGGGCGAGACATGGCCGATGCAGGCGCCGCGCGTGCCGCCGGAGAACCGCCCGTCCGTGATCAGCGCCACGGATTCGCCCAGTCCCGCCCCCATGATGTAGGAAGTCGGGGCCAGCATCTCCTGCATGCCGGGGCCGCCGCGCGGGCCTTCATAGCGGATGACCACCACATGGCCGGACTTGACCTTGCCTGCGAGGATGCCCTCGCACGCCTCTTCCTGCGAGTCGAAGCAGATGGCCGATCCCTCGAAGGTCAGCATGGCGGCGGAGACGCCCGCCTTTTTGACCACCGCACCCTGCTCGGCCAGGTTGCCGCGCAGAATCGTCAGGCCGCCGTCTTTGGAGTAGGCGTTCTCGAGCGTGCGGATGACCTGAGCGTCCTTAACCTCGGCGGCGGCGATGATCGTACCCATCGTCTGGCCGCTGACGGTCGGGCAGGCGGTGTCGATCAGGCCCGGAATGTCGGCAATGCGTTTGAGGATCGCCGGGATGCCGCCGGCGGCGTCAACATCCTCCATGTGATAGGAGCAGGAGGGCGCGACTTTGCAGACGTTCGGGCAGCGCTGCGAAATGGCGTTGATGCGGTCGAGGTCATAGTCGACGCCTGCCTCATGGGCGATGGCGAGGGTGTGCAGCACGGTGTTGGAGCTGCCGCCCATGGCCATGTCCAGCGCGAAGGCGTTGTCGATGGACGCGCGCGTGATGAGATCGCGCGGGCGCGGCGCTTCGGCCTTTGCCATCTCGACGACGCGCTGCGCCGCGCGCTGCCAGAGGTCGCGGCGGGCCGGATCGTCGGCCAGGATTGTGCCGTTGCCGGGCAGCGCCAGGCCGATCGCCTCGCAGAGGCAGTTCATCGAGTTGGCGGTGAACATGCCGGAACAGGAGCCGCAGCCGGGGCAGCTCGACTCTTCGACCCGCGTCAGTTGCTCCTCGCTGATCGCGCCGTTCTTGTACTGGGCCACACCTTCGAAGACCGAGATCAGGTCCATCGGCCGTCCGTCGAGTCGGCCGGCGCGCATCGGCCCGCCGCTGACAAAAATCGTGGGGATGTTGGCGCGGATCGCGCCGAGGATCATGCCCGGGGTGATCTTGTCGCAGTTGGGGATGCAGATCATGGCGTCAAAGCAGTGCGCCTTGACCATGGACTCCACGCAGTCCGCGATCAGCTCACGGCTGGGCAGCGAGTACTTCATGCCGCTGTGCCCCATCGCGATGCCGTCGCAGATGCCGATGGTGTTGAATTCGAAGGGCACGCCGCCCGCCTCACGGATGCACTGCTTGACCCACTCGGCGACCTTGTTGAGATGGCAGTGGCCCGGAATGATGTCCGTGTAGGAGTTACAGACCCCGATGAACGGCTTCTTGAAATCGTCGCGTTTGACGCCGGTGGCCATGAAAAGGCTGCGGTGGGGGGCGCGTTGGAATCCGGTCTTGACTTGGTCGCTGTTCATAGGTTCCCCATGGGTTAGAGTTTAACGTTGAGAGTTGAGCGTTGAACGTTGGGAGTTAGGAGTTCGGAATGAGGATTGAGGAGTTGTGGCGAGCCGTCAAAACTTTGCGGCCGAGGCGCGGGAGAGGTAGGTGCCGGTCGCGGTGTCCACGATGATCGCTTCGCCAGCCTCCAGATATTCGGGCACCTGAACCACCAGGCCGGTCTGGCACTTGGCGGGTTTGGAGCGCGCCGTCACCGAGGCGCCCTTCATCACCGGGTCGCAGGAGGCGATGGTCAGCACCACCTTTTGCGGGACCTCGATCGTGAGGACCTTGCCGTCGGAAATCAGCGCGAAGAGTCCTTCCATGTCCTCGACCAGGTAGTCGAGCTGCTCTTCGATCGCCGTTGCCGGGAGGGTGAACTGCGAGAAGTCCTCGGTGTCCATGAACGTGTGCAAGTCGGCCTCGCGGTACAGATACTGCACCGGACGGCGCTCGAAATCGATGTCGTCGAACGGCTCTTCGCCTTTGCAGGAGACGTCCTGCTTGGCTTTGGTGACCAGGTTGCGGAAGCGGAAATGGTAGATGGATGCCGCGCCGCGGGCGCTGGGGGTTGTGACGCTCAGGCTTTCGAGCACATGCGGCAGTCCGCGGAGGCCGACAAGACTGCCTTTCTTCAGGTCGCACGCTTTTAACATAGTGGTGTTACTCCAGATGAAAACAAGCAGTTTACTCGGCAGGGGGCGGCTTTGTCGAGTGCGCGAATGGCTTTGGATAAAGCTGACGGTAAATCTCCAACGTGGCGCGCGCGGCCTCTGCCCACGAAAAACGCGCGGCGCGCGCCAGCCCTTTCCCACGGTAGACGTCGTGCCAGTCAAGCGAGATGATGGCGGCGTGGATCGCGCGGCGCCACTCCTGCCGGTCGGTCGGGTGCACCAGTTTCGCGGCACCGCCCGTGATCTCTTTGTGCACGCCGAGCGCGGAGCAGATGACCGGCGTGCCGCAGGCCATGGCCTCCAGCACCGGAAAGCCGAACCCCTCGACCAAGCTCGGAAAAAGAAAGGCGTGGGCCGCGCTGTAGAGCGCCGGCAGGTCAGCATCGGGAATCCTCCCCAGCCACAGCACGCGCTGGCCGAGGTCCAGTTCCTCGGCCTCCCGCCGCAGCGGACTGCCGTTGCTGTCGAAACCGGCCAGCGCCAGCGGCATGGAGGCGGTCGGATCCATCAGCGCCAAGGCGTGCAGCAGTGTGGTCACGTTCTTGTGGGGCCGGTC
>JAGOBZ010000027.1 GCA_017999015.1 Kiritimatiellia bacterium | reverse complement strand
GGACAGCAGATAGTTGCCGGCCGCCATTCGCACCGTCCAAGCCTCTTCGCCGCGCCCCGCCCGCCGTGCGGCGCGGATCGCGTCGCGCGCCTGAGACAACGTCGTGAACGGCCGCCTCCTCGTTCCGTTCCCGCCCTCGGCGCCCCCCGGCAAGACGTACACATCTCCCGCTGTCGCAGCCCCCACAAGACACACCGTCAACGCGATAAAAACTTTATTCTTCATGACTTTCCAACTAACCAATCAACGGAATTTAACCACATCGCACTTGTCCATGTCGTCAAACTCTTGATTCTCGCCGCCCATCGCCCACACGAACGCATAGGCACCGGTGCCGGCGCCGCAATGCACCGACCAAGCCGGCGAAAGCACCACCTGCTTTTCATGCAAGGCCACATGACGCGTCTCATCCGGTTCGCCCAAAAAATGCATGACCGTGCCGTTTGGGGGCAGATCGAAGTAGCAGTAGACTTCGGTGCGGCGATCGTGCGTATGCGGCGGGAACGAATTCCAGACACTGCCCTCATGGAGCTCGGTAAAGCCCATCACCAACTGACAGCTCTTGATAAAACCGGGACGGATGAACTGGTGGATCGTGCGGCGGTTGGACTCCGCCAGCGAGCCCAGTTCGATGTGATTGGCATCTTTGAGGGCCGCTTTGGTTGTGGGATAGTCGGCGTGGGCCGGATATGAAACCAGATAATAATTCGCGGGGGCCGCCGGATTGTCACTCGCGCAGAGAATACCGCGACTGCCGCGGCGGATGTAAAGGCATTCGCGGCTCGCCATGGCGTAAGTCGTGCCGTCGACCACGATACTGCCCGAACCGCCCAGATTGATGATTCCAACCTCGCGCCGCTCGCAAAAATAAGTACAGGCCATCTCACGGCCACCCTTGAGTTCCAGCGGCTCCTCCAAGGGCACAATCCCGCCGACCACCGCGCGATCCACGTTGGTATAGGCTAAGTTTACCGCGCCCTGCTGGAAAAGGTCCTCGACCACAAAATGGTCCCGCAGTTCCTGCGTGGTCATCCTGCGAAAAGAATACCGATCGGAAGCCTCGACCATGCGCATACATCCTCCTTTTGAATTGCCAACAGATAAACCGGATCACTTCAATCGCCGCACCACAGCCGCAATGTCTGTCGCCACAACGCCAGGCTGAAGCGTCAGCAGACCGTCCGCAGATGTGACGCGCTCGCGCCGCAACTCTGCGCCCTGCCACGTTTCCCACCACGTCACCTCATACTCGCCGTCCGGGAAGGCCGTCAACGTGTACGCCGCTGCAGGATACGGACGGATCTCGTCAGCATGGCGTGCATGGTTCACCCACGTACTGTCACCGTTCTGAATCCAAACAATGGCGGCAGTCTCAGCGGCCAGCGCATAACAGTTGACCGCGTGGGTCTCGGTCTCACGGCAACCGTTGAACAGATATCGAGAGACCGACACCCAATCACGGCCGTGATTTTCGACCCGGATGCGGCGGCGTCCTGCCTTGACCGGCACCGTCACAGTCTCGTTGTAGACCGACTCCCACAGCTTCCACTGCTCGATGTAGCGCCACGACACGCCGTGCCCCTCGCCGCACGGCAGCTCGCGGTCCAGCACCGGCACATCGTCGACAAACACCTTGAGATGTCCGCCATGCGAAACCTTGTCGAGGTGCAGCCCAAAGGTGCCGTCTGCCGGATAGGTCACCTCAAACGTCGGCGGCCGGACCAGATCGCGGTGGCCGCCGCCGTGCAGCAGCGCCAGCAGCTCGTCGGCCGAAGCGACCGTGCCGTCCGGCCGGACCTCGAAGCGGTCGGCCCCTGCCCTACGGAAGCCCGCGCGCGTGAGCGCGACGACATCGCGCTGCGACGGCCGAGCCGGCGACGAGCGCATGCCGGGCCCGCGCACCTCGACCGGGCGCCAGCGCTCGGTGCCAAACGGCAGTCCCGTCACAAAACGCCGTAACGAGCGGAAGTGGAAATAGAGGCTCTTGGGCTCGATGTAGTTTTCATGCCACCACGGCATGGCCGCGCCGCAGGCGCCGCTGGCGAGCGATGCCCACGAGGTGTTGTGGATCGCGCGGCCGTCCGGATCGTCGTCCGGCTTGAAATTGTGGCTGCGGATGCCGAACTCGGCGAAGAGGTGGGGCTTTTCAAAGTCGTCCCACTGTTTGCGGCAGAAGGCGCGCGCCTCCAGCGCGGTATTCAAATCGTTGTTGGCATAACTGTGGGTCTGCACCACGTCCATCTCGGGAATCTGCCAGCAGGCCTCCGGGCCGGTCTTGGACCACCAGCTCGTGGAGATCAGGTGGTCGTACGGATCCAGAGCGGCCAGCAGCGGCGCCATCTCACGGTGCCACGCCAGGATTGCCTCCTGCGTCGCATCCGCCCACCCCTCGAATTCATTGCCGAACTCCCAGCACATCACCTGCGGGCTATAGGCCCAGCGCGCCACCGTGTAGCGCAGACGCCGGCGGTAGAAGGCCTTGGCCGTCTCGTTCGTGAACCACGCGCCGGCCGTCGCGCACGGCCCGCCCTGCGCGGCGTTGTAGGGATTGGCCTTCCAGCCGTCCTGACGAAAATCCTGATGCGTGTCCATGCAGAGCATGTAGGTCATGCCGAGCCGCCCCGCATCCTCCAGCAGACCGTCCAGCTTGGCGGCGGCACCCTGGCGGTACCAGCCGAGCCGCGGCTCCCACTCGATCCCCAACCCGCTCCTGGACATCCACCAGCGGTTCCAGTTCTCGCCGTGCGCGGCCATCTTCTCAAGAATCTGCCGGACCGTCATACCGTTGCTGCCCTGATAGATCGGCACGTTATGGCCGATCGGCACATACCCCTCGCCGTTGTCATGCGCGAGATAGCGCGGATCCGCCCGGCTGACGCGCACGAAGCCCTTGGCCTGACGGTCGTCCGTGACCTCCACCGGCTGCGGCAGCGCGAACACGCGCGTGCCGGAACGGTCGCGCGCGGTCAGCGAGATCCGCATCGGACCGGGTTCCGTCGCGGCCAGCCGCACCTTCCACTGGCCGGCGCTCTCCGAAAGCATCAGCTCCGACTCCGCGTCGGGCAGCACCGTGTGGCGCACCATGAAGAAGCCCGGCAGGGTGTAGCGCCGCCCTGACGCCGTGACCACCTGCGCGTCGAGCGCGATGTCTTCCGGATCATAGGGGTTGTCCCACGTGCCGCTCAGCGCGACATCCAGCTCGCACTTGCCGTAGAGCGGCACGGTGCGCGGCGCCTGCGCCGTCAGCGCCAGCTCGCCACGGCTGGTCAACGCCGGCCGCACGATCACCGGCATGGGCGCAACGCCGAGTGAGAGCGTCACCAGCAGCGTCTCGCCGAGCGCGACATCACGTAGCTTCGTCAGCTTAATTTCGCAGCCGTGCCGTTCCGGGCTGACACGCGAACGCAGATAGCGCACACCGTCGCCGCGCAGGCGGCAGGCCGTCCCGCCCTCGCGGCCGATGTAGAGCTCTTTGAACAGGCCTTCGACCGCCTTGCCGAGCGGCGCGTCCGCGGTCGGCATCAGGTAGATGCGGCGCGGCTCGCCGTCCCCCTGCACCCGCGTCGCCAGCGAAAGCCAGACGCCATCGGTCAGCCGCAACGCCGCCGTTTTGACGAGCGCCAGCCGCACTTCGGCGCCCTCATCCGACGGCGCGAGATCCAAGGTGTAGCGCACCGGGGGCGCACCTGCGCGCGCGCCCCACAGGCCGGTCAGCCGCAAGACGCCATCCGTCTGCAGGGCGGCGCCGTCCGGGCGTCCCCCGGCCAACGTTTCGTACTGGTAGTCACCGTGCCAGAGGAAGAAGGCCAGTTCCAGCGCGGGCTGGTCCCCCGCGCGCAGCGTGAGCCGCCCGCGGGCGTCACACGTGACCGCCCCCTGCGCCAGAGCCAGTTCGAAGCCGCAGTCCGTGGCGCGCCACGCTGGCTGTGCCGCTCCCACGCACAACGCTGCGCAGCCAGCCACAACCAGCGCCGCCGCGAACGCGCGGAGGCACATGGGTTTGACGGTCGTCATCTACTTCACCAAGGCGCGCAGCGCCGCTTCGTAATCGGGCTCCTGCGTGATTTCGGCGACCTGCTCGGCGTACACCACCTTGCCGTCCGGGCCGACAATCACCACCGCACGCGACAGCAGGCCGCGCAGCGGACCTTCGGTGATCGCCACGCCGTACAGCGCACCGAAATCCGGAGCGCGGAAGGTCGACGCCGGCAACACCTTGTCGATCCCTTCGACCGTGCAGAAACGGCCTGCCGCGAACGGCAGGTCCGCTGAGACACAGAGAACCACCGTATCGCCCAGCGCCGCCGCCTCGGCATTGAAACGGCGGACAGAGGCCGCGCAGACCGGCGTGTCGATGCTCGGAAAGATGTTCAGCACCACCGTCTTCCCAGCGAAATCCTTGAGCGGAATGTCCGCAAGATCCTTACCTGTTAACGTAAAAGCCGGTGCCATCTCCCCCACCGCAGGCAAGTCGCCCGCCGTCATCACAGGGCTGCCCTTGAAAGCAACATGAGCCATTTCGAACCTCCGTTCCTATTACCGATCACTATCACCGTAAACGTTATGCGGAGATCATATCATTTCGCCTGTTGTCCAGTCAATGCGCCGATCCATGATCAATATGAGGGCGAACCTGAAATCTGCAACAGGTGCGACACAGGTGCGAATCTACTTGCAGGCGCCAACACCTCACGATACGATTACGGTTTCATTGAAGGAATGTAAAAAGCATCGGATGCGAACAATGGCCAGCCCCGCGAAAAACTCTTACTCTCTGCACACCTCTCTCAGGACCCGCTTGATCTTGTTGCGCGGCGTGGCGCGCCGTTTTTTCTTGAACATTTTCAAACAGAGCTATGTTCGCGAAAGTCTGGCTCGCCGACAAGGGGAATGTCGCCGCTGTGGCGTCTGCTGCCACTTGGTTGCCAACACCTGCGGTGCGCTGCGCTTCCATAAGGACGGACAGTCCTCATGCCGCCTGTATACGCTTTACAGGTTGCCGAACTGCTGCACCTTCCCGATCGATGCGCGCGATCTCGCCGACCGCGACCTCGTCGCGCCGGACATCCCCTGCGGGTACTTCTGGCCGGAGGTCGCTACGCGCTCTGCTCGCGGATCATGATCAGCAGCATTTTGAACGGCTCTTCCGCGCGCAATTCATGCGGTACCCCGGCCGGCATGATCACCAGTTCGCCCGCTTTTGCTGTGACCGGTTTGCCTCCGATCACCAGCGTGGCCTGACCGTCGACAATCAGCACCGTCGCGTCATACGGCGAGGTGTGTTCACTCAAGCCCTGCCCTGTATCGAACGAAAACAACGTCAGCGTGCCCGATTTCTTGTCGAGCAAAGTTTTGCTGACAACCGCGCCGCCCGCATACGCCACATAATCGCGCATGCTGATCGCCTGTCCGCGCACATCCGGTGTCGCCATGTTCATCTCTCCTTAGTTGTTGGGGTTATTGTGGCATCGGCATGATTCGGAAAAAACCACGCGAAGCCTCTGCCCCGATCACGTTTTCAACTGTCACGCGCGACGTGGTTGCGGTGACGACTTCCCGCGTCTGCCAAACCGCAGGAGACAAGGCTGCACTCTGCTCGATGCGGTAGACCGTCCCGCTCACAGCGGCCCAGACCGTCCGCATACGGCCACCCGGGGCATGCGTGACCGACACAGGTTCGCAGGGCAACGGCACCCTGCGGCGCGCAATACCGGCAACATGCGTGTTGTCTGCCGCGCCGACAACCCACTCGGCGTTCGCACCCCAGCCGAACAGCGCGACGGGCGAATCCGTGTGACCGCCCGTACTCCAGGCCACCTCCGGGAGCACACCCGCCCCGGCATCGCGCAAGACGGATAAGCCGCCTGTCTCATGATCGGCCGTCACCAGAATCAAGGTGTCGTCACGTCCCCGCGCCCAGTCCGCACAGACTTGAACGGTTCGGTCAAATGCAAGCGTCTCCGTCACGCAGCGCGGCAGATCGTTTCCGTGGCAGGCAATATCGATCAGGCCCCCCTCCACCATCAAAAAGAAACCGTCAGGATCGGACGACAACACGCTCAAGGCACACGCAGCCATCTCGGGCAGACTCGGCATGACGCCCAGTCCGTCGGCTTCAAACGGCAGATAGCCTGTGCCAAACAGGCCGCAGAGGCGCTCGACCGTCCCGGTTCGTGCAGCTTCCAGCGACACGCGGTCCGTGACCACGTCATACCCCGCGCTTTCGGCTGCGGCCTGTGACAGGCCGGCCGCCCCCCCGCCCATCAACACATCAGGGCGCGTCCGGCTCAGATACTGCCCGGCGATCCACTCGGAATTGTAACGGCACCCCGCATGCGCACCGAACGCGGCAGGCGTCGCGTCCGTGAGATACGACGTGGTGACAAGCCCCGTCGCTTTTCCCCAGACTTGGAAAAATTCCAACAGCGTTTCCAAATCCCTCTCATCGCCGGGGATGGCCATGCTGATTACGCCGTTACTGACTTTCTGCCCGGTTGCCAGCGCCGTACCGGCGGCTGCGGAATCGGTGGCCCATCCGTCTGACGACATCGTCGTGATCAGGCCGCGGAACGGAAACGACTCAAAGGAAAGCGACCGCCCCGCAACACAGCGAGCAGCCTCAATCTGGCCGAGCCCCATGCCGTCACCGATCAATAAAATCACATTCCGCACCGGCGCGGCACCTGCGTACGCCACACAAAGCCCTACCCCCGCGCACCCGATCCAGAGCCGAATCCGGATCGGCCACACGCCGCGACAAACAACTTTGATCCCATGCCGAATGATCACGGTACCAGTATGCCGAACAGCGGTTGTGGCGTACAGTGAAAAACACACGTTATCGGGAATCGCCTCAACCCCGCCCTGCCCCAGCCACCGACACCGTAAGCGTGGCCGGTCAAATCGTGCAAATCTGCGGCCATTTCGTGCATTGATTCTTGGTCTTCTGTCATTTAAACTAGGGCTCGTATTGCGGTTTTTCAATCAGGGCCGTCCACATGAAACAGGGGGATTCGCATGAATCGTATTGGAGGAATCGTTGTGTCCATCGGGCTTGCCGCCGGCTTCGCGTGTGCGGAGCGCACCGCGCCGGCCGTTTTTCATGTTGACAGCAAGTCGGGTAACGACAGCGCGGAGGGCACGAGCCCCGAGGCCGCATGGCTCACGCTCGACAAGGTCAACGCCGCCGAGCTCATTCCCGGCGACAAGGTGCTCTTCAAACGCGGCGGTCTCTGGCGCGGCCAACTCTTACCCAAGAGCGGCAATGAATCCGCGCGCATCCTCTACGGCGCATACGGCGACGGCGCCAAGCCGATCCTGCAAGGGTCCGCGGCCCGCGATCAGGCCGGCGAATGGAACGAAGTGCGTCCCGGCCTGTGGGCCACCCAGAAATTCGAGCCGAAACTGCTGGACCAGAGCGAGGATCTGCGCGGCGCGGCGTGGAGCAAGCACAACGAGGGCGGTGCCGACGTGCGCCTCGAACGCATGCAGGAAGAGGGTTCGGTCTTCACCCGCATCACCTGCGAGGCGGCGGGCAAGGCCAGCAACCACATCCAGCTCTGGGGGCCGACGGTCACCCGGCTCGCGCCCTGCCTGGCGCTGCGGCTGCGCGTCCGCTCGACGATTCCCTTTACACTGGAATCCGTGCGGGCCATCCGCAACACTGCGCCCTACACCACCGCGCTCGCCGGCCACACGCGGATCAACATCGGCACGGCGTGGCAGACTATCGACGTGGCCCTGATGCTGCAGCAGGCGGTCGAAGCGCCGCGTCTGCACATCAATCTGGGCGACATCCTGCCGGCCGGCGCGGTGTTTGACTTTGAAACGTTCGGACTGTGGGAGGCGAGCGTTGCACACTGCACGCCGATCCATTTAGACGTGGGCATTCTGATCCTCAACCACGGCGAAAAATGGGGCGTCAAGAAGTGGTCGCTGGAGGAGGTCAAAGCCCCCTTGGACTATTGGTACGATCCTGAAGGCAAACGCCTCTATCTCGCCAGTGCCGCGAATCCAGCCACCGCATTCAGCAGCGTGGAGCTTGCGCTCACGCGTCACATCGTCAATCAGGGCGGCAAGCACGACATCACCTACGACGGGCTGGCCATCCGTTACGGCGCGGCGCACGGCTTCGGCGGCGGCAGCACCCGACGCATCACCATCCGCAACTGCGACCTCTCGTGGATCGGCGGCGGCCTGCAGTATTGGAAAAAGCGCGAGAACGGCACCCGTTATCCGGTGCGCTTCGGCAACGCCATCGAGTTTTGGGGCGGTGCCAGCGACCACCTGGTCGAGCGCAACCGCATCTGGGAGGTGTACGACGCGGCCCTCACCAATCAGGGCAACGGCGACGATTCCAATCAGACCAACATCACTTATCGCGACAACGTGATCTGGAATTCCGAATACTCGTTCGAGTTCTGGAACCGGCCGGAATCAGTGGTCACGAGCAATGTCGTGTTTGAGTTTAACACGTGCGTGGATGCGGGCATCTGCTGGTCCCACGCGCAGCGGCCCAACCCCAACGGCGCGCACCTGATGTTTTACCCCAACCCGTCGAAGACCACCGCCTTCATCGTGCGCAACAACATCTTCTGCCGCAGCAGCGACCGCTGCACGCGCATGTGGCACGCATGGGGGCTAGCCATCCACAACAACCTTTACTGGTCGCCGGACAAGCCGATCATGCGCTGGATGGAAAAGACGGACTACGCCGCCGCCGACTTCGCGAAGTATCAGGCGGATCTGGGTTTCGACAAAGGTTCGGCACTCGCCGAACCGCAATTTATGAATCCCGCCGCGCGAGACTACCGGCTCAAACCGGGCTCGCCCGGCAGCACGCTCGCGACCGACGGCGGGCCGGTCGGCGCGCGCGTACAATGACCAACCGATGACCGGCGTGTTTCTTGTTACGCCTCGCTCTCGCCGCCGTACAGCTCGTCGAGCGCGTCGCCGATCATTTCCAGTGCCTCTTCAAGGTCGGCTTCTTTGATGTTTAGCGGCGGAAGGAAGCGCACCACATGCTCGCCGGCCACGCAGCAGAGCAGCCCCATGTCGCGGCACATGTCCACGACCTCTTTGGCCGCCCCCTCGACCACCATGCCGAGCATCAGCCCCTTGCCTCGGATCTCAAGCACCTGCTTGTGCTTCTCGACAAAGAGGTTCAACCCCTCCACGAACAACGCGCCGGTCTCTTCGGCGCGCTTAAGCAGCGCCTCCTCTTCCATCACCTCCAGCACTGCCAGCGCCGCCGCGCTCGACACCGGATTGCCGCCGAAGGTCGAGGCGTGGGTGCCCGGCGAGAAGACATCAGAGAGCGCAGGCGAGGCGACCAGCGCCCCCATCGGGATGCCGTCAGCCAGAGACTTGGCCAGCGTGAAGGCATCCGGCTTGACCGCATAGTTCTGCCAGCCGAACCACTTGCCGGTGCGTCCCATGCCGCACTGCACCTCGTCGCAGAGCATCAAGAGGCCCTTCTCATCGCACAGCTTGCGCACGCCGGCCATAAACTCTTCGGTGGCAGGGATCACGCCGCCCTCGCCTTGCACCGCCTCCAGCATCACGGCGACCGTACGCTCGTTGACGGCGGCTGCGACCGACTCCAGATTATTGAACTCCGCATACGCGAAGCCGATCGGCAGCGGATCATAGCCCTTCTGGATCTTGGCCTGCGCCGTGGCGGCCATCGTCGCGAGCGTGCGGCCGTGGAAGGAGTTCTGCAGGGTGATGATCTCGAACTTGCCCTTCTCGTGCCCCCAAAGGCGCGCGAGCTTGATCATCGCCTCGTTGGCCTCCGCGCCGGAGTTGCAGAAGAAGCACTTACCGTTCAGCGAGAGCTTCGAGAGCCGCTGCGCCAGCAGCGCCTGGTTCACGTTGTAAAAGAGGTTGGAGCAGTGGCCCAGCGCGGCGACCTGATCCTGCACCGCCTTCACCACTTTGGGATGGCAGTGACCGACGTTATGCACGGCGATGCCGGACGTGAAGTCGAGATAGGTCTTGCCGTCCGGGTCGCGCACCTTGCAGCCGCTGCCGCTGGTCAGCGTCGCGGTCGGCGCATAGGTGTGCATCACATACTGGTCAAACAATGCGGCAATGTCGGTACTCTTACTCATCTGCGATAATCTCCGTTCCTACACCTTTTTTCGTGAAAATCTCAAGCAACAGCGAATGCGGCATGCGGCCGTCGACCAGGTGGACTTTGCCCACGCCGGCCTGGATCGCCTCCACGCAACTGTCCAGCTTCGGCAACATGCCGCCGCCCACAATACCGGTCTCCTTCAGCCTGCGCACGCTGCCGATCCGCAGCGTGGCCAGCAGGGACGCGGGGTCGTTCACGTCCATCAGCAGCCCCGGCACATCCGAGACAAACGCCAGCTTGCGCACCTTCATGGCTTTGGCCAAAGCCGCCGCCGCCGTGTCCGCGTTGACGTTATACACCTTGCCGTCCGGCCCCGTGCCCAGCGGCGTCACCACCGGCACGATGCCCGCGTCCAGCATCTCCGCGACCGGCCGGATGTCGACCGACACCGGCTCGCCCACAAATCCCCAATCCAGCGCCGCCCCGCTGACCGGATCCGTCCCGGTCTTCTTCGCGACGCCGAAAATCCAATCGCCGTGCAGCGGGCGCGCATTCGCGAAATGCTTCTGCAGCAGCCGCACCACCTTGGCGTTCACTTCGTCCTTGATCACCCGCTCGACGACCCGCACGGCCTCCTCGGTGGTGACGCGCAAGCCCTGCACGAAATGCGGCGCGATGCCCGCATCCTCCATGCCGCGCGAGATCGCCTTGCCGCCGCCGTGCACCAGCACCGTCTTCATGCCCACCGCGTTCATAAACGCGATGTCCGTCAGCAGCCCCTCGAGGTTCTCCTCGACCTCCATGACGCTGCCGCCGACCTTGACCAGCACGACCGATCCCTTGAAATCCTGGATGTACGGCAGCGCCTCAGTCAGCACAGCGGCTTTTTCAATAAACTGTTTCATGTCGTGTATTCGGCGTTGATCTTCACGTAGTCGTACGAGAGATCGCACGTGTAAATCGTGTCTTCGCACTCGCCGAGATGCAGATCCACCGTCACCTCGAAGGCCCGTTTGCGCATCACGTCCTGCATGGCCTTGAGCAACGCCTTGTCCGCCACGCGCCCCTGGTCATACGCGCAGATGTCGCCGTAAAAAATCTGCGCCTTCTGGTCGTCGACCTCAGCACCGGAATAACCGACCGCCGCGATCACACGCCCCCAATTGGGATCGAGCCCGAACCACGAGGTCTTGACCAGCGCCGACTTGGCCACGGCGCGCGCCGCCGCCTGCGCGTCCTGCTCGGTCCGAGCGCCACGCACGCACACCGTCACAAACTTGGTCGCGCCCTCGCCGTCCAGCACCATCTTCTTGCCGAGTTCGAGACAGACCGTCGTCAGCGCGTCCACAAAATACTGCCACTGCGGATGGTAGGGCGTCAGCAGCGTGTTGCCGGCCGCGCCGCCGGCCATCAGGATCACCGTGTCGTTGGTGCTGCGGTCGCCGTCCACCACCACGCGGTTGAAGCTGACCTCCACAGCCTCGCGCAAAGCCTGGTCGAGCGCCTTGGGATGCACCGCCGCGTCGGTCGTCAGAAACCCCAGCATCGTCGCCATGTTCGGCTCGATCATGCCGGAACCCTTACACATGCCGCCGATCACCACCGTCCGGCCATCGATCTCCAACTCCACCGCCACCTGCTTGTCCACGGTGTCGGTCGTCATGATCGCGTGCGCGGCGTCATCGCCGCCGGTGGGGCTCAGCGCGCCGGCCGCTGCCTTGACCCCTTCCGCGATGCGCGCCATCGGCAGATGCACGCCGATCACGCCGGTCGAGCAGACCAGAACAAGCTGCTCATCGACCCCCAGCGCCGCACCGGCCAGCCGGGCCATTTCGCGCGCGTTCTGCAGACCGGTTTCACCGGTGCAGGCATTCGCGCAACCGCTGTTCACGACCACCGCCTGCGCCTGTCCCGAACGCGTGCGCTCGCGGTCGACCTGCACCGGCGCCGCCGCCACCTTGTTCGTGGTATAGACGGCCGCGACCGCCGCCGACGCGTCAGCAACCACCAGCGCTAAGTCCTTGCGGTCCTTATACTTGATGCCGGCGGCCACGCCGCACGCGCGAAAGCCCTGTGCCGCGGTTACGCCGCCTTCTACATACTCAAACTTTTTCATGATCGTCCACAGAATCGGGGCGAACCTCTACGCAAACCCTGCCGGATCGGCGACAGCGTAAAGGTTCTCCGTGTTTGAACCGTGCATTGTTGAGGATTTTGCGGTCAAAGTCGATGCAAAATGTCATTCATGCGGTCTGGGCCTCGACCCCCAGCAGAAAAGCTTTGATTCCGGCCTTCTTGCCGATGGTTCCGCGCAGGTGCGCGAAAGCCTGCATCACCACCTCTGCCCGCCCTTCAGGCAGCACGAAAAACGCCATCGTGTTGGCACCGGGCCACACGGCGTCGTCCAGCCGCGGCCCGGTGGTTTTCCCTGTGCCCACCACGCGCGGCACCTTGGTGAAACAGGTCACGCCCAGCTCTTCCATCGCCGCCATGACCTCTTCGTCGACGCCGATGTTGTAAACCGCCATCACCATTTTCATGCGTCACTCCCGACATCCGCTGTTCAGACACCCCGCATGGCGCGATCACCGAGCTGACCCAGCGCCGCAGCATGAAAAGCCGCGGCGGCCGGCGCGCATGCCGGCCGCCGCGCCTTGACCGCCTCGATAAAATCGCGCCGCAGATCGACCGGACGCATCGCTTCGGGCGGCAGCCCAGCCAACAGCCCGCAGGCCGACGCCTCGATCGCGCCGCGCGTCACCCAGATCCATTCGCCACCCTCTCCGATCCAGCGAACGCCGATCCCTTTTTCGAGCCTTCCTCCGTCTGCCACCTCCACTTCAACGCCGTCGCGGTAAAAGCAAAGAAAGCGGAAAGAGGTCGCGGTATCGAAAACCCCGTCGCGCGGATATTCTCCTCGCCCGACGACCGACACCGGCAGTTCCGTCTCCTTGCCCGCTCCCCACAGCGCGATGTCACCGTAATGTCCGATCCCTTGCGCCAGACTGCCGCCGCCGCAAGCGCTCATCCAGCGCCAGTGATACGCGCCGCCGTCCGCGTTGCCATCCCATCCTGCCGGCCCGCGACCGCCCCCCGGCAACCCCACCTCGACCCGCGCCACACGCCCGATCCGTCCCGCGCGAACGGCTGCCACTGCGCACCGAAAAGCCGGTTCTCCCCGCAGATGCGCGCCGGTCTGCCAGACGCAGCCGCCTTGCGCCACCGCGCGCAGCAGTGCGCGTCCCTGCCCCAGCGTATGCGCGAACGGCGGCTCGCCATACACCGCCTTCCCGGCGGCGACCGCCGACAGCGCGACATCCGCATGCAGACTGTCGGGCACCGCGACCGCCACCGCATCGAGATCCTCGCGGCCGCACAGCTCGCGGTAATCCTGCGTCACCTCACAGGCAGCGCGTTCGCCCGCCAGACTCGCGACACACGCCCGCGCCGCCTGGGCGCGCCCGGCATGCGTCTCGCAAATCATGTTCACCTCGACACCGTCCATGACGAGAAACCGTTCCAGATTGATCCGGCCGATACCCCCCACCCCAACAAGTCCCAGACGCACCGGCGCACGCCTCGCAAAGCGACCGCTAAATCCCCCGAGCGCTCCGCCGCAGGCGACACCTGCTGTCACGCCACCCCTCACCAAAAAGCTCCGTCGCGTTAGGTTCATCCTGTCTCTCCCCCACCTTGAAAGTTGAGCGTTGAGCGTCGAGCGTCAAACGTTCGGCGTCCCAATCCCCGCCGCCTCCCATCCACCGCGCAGCCGTTGCGCTACGCGACGCAGCCGCGCGCAGACCCGATCGCGGCCGATCAGCGCCAGCATCTCAAAGAGACCCGGGCCCTCGGTCAGCCCCGAAACCGCGACACGCACCGGATGCACCATCGCGCCCAGGCCGCTGCCGCGCGCCTCGCCCATCGCGGCCAACACATCGTGGGTACTCTGCACATCGAAGCTCGGCAGCGCCTCATACCGCTGCGCCACCTCCTCCAGCAACTCCGGGACGCCTTCGCCTTTGAGCCGCTTCGCCACACCTTTCTCGTCGAACGGATACTCTTCCGTAAAGAAATAGGCGCATGAGCCCGGAATCTCGGAGTAGAACTTGGTGCGGACTTGCATCTGATCCAGAATGCCCGAAAGGTCACGGCCTTCGACCGCCAGCCCCGCCGCCTGGACGCGTGCCGTAAACTCCGCCGCATACACCTCGCGCGGCTGCCGCCGGATGTACTCGCCGTTCATCCACACCAGCTTCTTGAGGTCGAAGCGCGCGGCACTCGACTTGCAGCGCTCAAGCGTGAACAGCTCAATCATCTCCTCGCGCGTCAGCACTTCGCGGTCATCGCCCGGTGCCCAGCCCAGCAGCAGCAGGAAATTGAAGAGCGCCTCGGGCAGATAACCCTGCTCCTTGAACTCGCCCACAAAAGCCGCCCCGTCACGCTTGGAATAGGGTTTGCCCTGGTTGTTGACGATCATCGGCAGATGCGCATAGTTCGGCACCGGCGCACCCACCGCTTTGAAAAGTTCGATGTGCTTAAAGGTGTTTTCCACATGATCATCGCCGCGGATCACGTGCGTGATGCCCATGTCAATGTCGTCGACAACGTTAGACAGATGGAACACCGGGGTTCCGTCCGAGCGCACGATCACAAAATCCTGCGTATCCTCCGCCTTTTTCTTGATCGTGCCTTTGACGAGATCGGTATACTCGAGACGGCCCTCTTTGGGCATGCGGAAAATCACACACTCGCCGCCTCCCCCCTTGTTGTCCGTGTAGGCCAGCCCGCGGTTGACCAGATCCTCGGCCACCGCCAGGTGCCGCGCCATCTGCCGGCTCTGAAAGACTTCCGGCTCGTCATAGTCCAGCCCCAGCCAGCCCATGCAGTCGAGCAGCGTGTCGATCGCCGCCTGCGTCGAGCGCTCGCGGTCCGTGTCCTCCACCCGCAGCAGAAACTTGCCGCCGGCGTGCCGCGCGAACAGCCAGTTGAAGATGGCGGCACGGATGTTGCCGATGTGGACGTTGCCGGTGGGACTCGGCGCGAAACGGACTCTGACAGACATCTTAAAAAACTCCTTAGAAACCTTACGATTCAGAAAGCGCCAGTGTACCGCCCCTCTTCCCGAGAGACAAGCGGGGAGTTGGCAATTGAGACTGCTGATCACAAAACCGCGCTGTCACAAAACCGCGCTTGCGTCCCGAACGGCAAAGCGTTACTTTGAATACAGAGCTTGGGTTTAGCGCGAATCCGTACGGAGCAGCCCGCTCTGCAAGATTAAGGGAGAAGAGTATGTCAGGATCATTCAGCCGCCGGACCTTCCTGAAACGGGCAGGCGCCGCATCGGCGTTCACGATCATTCCCGCCCACATCCTGCGGTCCGAGACCGCGCCCAGCAACCAGCTCACGCGCGCGTTGCTCGGTTTCGGCGGCATCGCCCGCT
>JAGOBZ010000422.1 GCA_017999015.1 Kiritimatiellia bacterium | reverse complement strand
CGCGCGGGCATGGCCGTGTTTGTGATCGGATGGTCGCTCGCGAACATGTTATCGGCGTTGGCGCAAGGCCCCCGCTCGTTGGGGCTTTCCCGTTTCGCGCTTGGCTTGGGCGGCGCCGGGGTGTGGCCGGCCGCTTCGAAGGCGGTCTCCGAATGGTTCCCGGCCAACGAGCGCGCATTCGTGATCGGTGCCTACACGACCGGCGCGACCCTGGGCGCGGCCACCGCGCCGTATGCGGTGATCCCTTTGGCTTCGGTGGCCTATGCCGAGGCCTGGCCCTCGCTCGCGCGGTGGCTGGGGGCCGGCACCGGCTGGCGCGTCGCTTTCATTGTGACCGGGCTGGCGGGCTTCTTGCTGCTCGTTCCCTGGCTCTGGCTCTACCGGCTGCCGCGCGCGAGCGCGCGCCCCTCGCCCGGCGACCGGATACGGACGGAGCCGGTCGGGCACTCCTGCGATTCCGGCCCGGCCTGGGGCTGGCGACGCGTGCTGCGTTTCAAGGGCCTGTGGCTGCTGCTGATCGGGCGTCTCCTGACCGACCCCGCCTGGTACTTTTATCAGTTCTGGTTTCCCAAGTATCTCGGCACCGACCGCCAGCTTTCGCAGGCTCAGCTCAGCATCACGTGGCTCGTCTACGCGGCGGCGGGGGTGGGCAGCCTGGCGGGCGGCTGGCTCTCGGGGCATCTGATTCGGCGCGGCCGAGCGCCGGCCGACAGCCGGATGCGCGTGATGCTGGTCTGCGCCTGCCTGATGCCGCTTTCAGCGCTCATCACACTCGCGCCGGATATGAACGGGGCGCTGGTGCTGGCGGCCGTGACCGTGGCGGCCTCGCTGGCGTGGCTCATCAACATCAGCGCGCTCGTCGTGGATCTTGTCCCGCACCATTCGCTCGGCACGGTCTTCAGCGTCGTGGCCGCCGGCAGCACGCTCGGCGGCATCATGATGAATCAGCTTGTGGCGACGATGGTCTCCGGCCCCGCCGCCTGCGGCGACGGATTCCTTGACCGGGCGTCGGGGGCCGTGTTCGGGCCGCTGCTCACAGCGGCGCAGGGGCAAGGCTATGCGCCGTGGTTCGTTATGATGGCGCTCCTCCACCCCGTCGCCTGGCTGGTGCTCAAGATCGGCGGCGTGTCGGACCAGGAAAAAAACTAGCATAGAAACACACGGGAGGGGCAAGCGTCTGCTTGCCCTGGACGGGCAGACGCCCGTCCCTCCCTGTGTGGGGGATAGCCTGTTACGGCTCGCTATTTATCGGCGGCGGCATGCAACGCCAGCTCGCAGTGGCGGAAGCAGTCGGTCGTGTGATCGTTCACCAGGCCGACCGCCTGCATCAGCGAGTAGCAGATGGTCGAGCCGACAAAGGCGAAGCCAAGCCGCTTGAGATCGCGGCTCAGCAGATCTGACGTGTACGTCCGCGCGGGCACCTGCTCCGGCCGGCCCCAGGCATTCTGCCGCGGCACGCCGTCCACATAGCGCCACAGAAAAACGTCGAGCGAGCCGTGCGTCTCTTGGATAGCGAGCACGCCGCGCGCGTTGCGGATCGCGGCGCCGATCTTGAGCCGGTTGCGCACAATGCCGGGATCGGCCAGCAGTCGCGCCGTGTCTGCCTCGCCGTAGCGCGCGACGCGCGCGACATCGAAGCCGTGGAACGCCGCGCGGTAGTTCTCGCGTTTGCGCAGGATCGTCAGCCAGCTCAGTCCGGCCTGCGCGCCCTCGAGGATCAGGAACTCGAACAGCCGCCGGTCGTCATGCAGCGGTACGCCCCACTCGCGGTCGTGATACGCCTGATACAACGGGTCGCTGCCGCACCAGGCGCAGCGAACCGTGCGCGGACTGTCATTTCCACTCACGGCGCCGCTTTGCGGTTGAGGTCGAACCACTTCCGGATGACCTTTTGGCGGTCCGGCGGCGTCGCGGCCGGGTGCGGGTCGGCCTCGCTGTCGCTGTGCTCCAGACTCCAGCCGCTCCATTCGCGGAAGGCATGGTACGACCAGTCCCAGCCGTACTCTTCGAAAATCTCCGTGACGTCCTGCAGATAGCGCGCGGCCCCCTGGCCCCAGCGGATCGCGCTGAACTCGCCGATGTAGATGGGCACATTGTACGCCAACTGGAAATCCCGCACCGGCTGCAGCTCGCGGCGCAGCGCCTCTTTGTCGTAATGCCGTCCGTTGATGACGCCGGGATAGGCCCAGCGCTCCTTGGTGCCGTGCACGCCCTGGTGCGTGTAGGCGTGGGGACGGTACATGTGCGCCTGGTACACGATGACGCCCGGCACCTTCATCGGCCGGACGAAATTGAAACCGCCGGGATCGTCCCACTGGTCCACCTCGACCGTGATGGCGGTGTCGCGGTCGATCTCGCGGATCGCCCGCGCGGCGCGCTCCTGCAGCGCCCAGTAGTTGTCGCAGCCTTCGGGTGAAGGCCGGTTCTGGCACGGCTCGTTGATCAGGTCATACGCCCAAACCGCCGGATGCCCGGTGTAGCGCCGCGCGATGTGTCGCCACACCTCGACAAAGAAGTCGGCGTACTCGGGCTCGAAGAACATCCGCATGCTCTTGTCCTCATACCGCCCGCCCGGCGGCGTGTGCAGATCGATGCACACCCGGATGCCGAGCTTCTCGCAGTCGACCAGGATCTTGTCCAGCGTGGCGAGGCTGCCGTCGATCCACCGCATGAACTCGGCCTTGTCGCGGTTGACGTCGCCCACGGCGTCCCAGTTGCGCGTCATCTGGTAGCGGATCAGATTCGCGTTCCACGCGGCCAGGGTCTTCAGGGCTTCGGGATCATACGCCTGCCGGATCATCGCGCCGCGCAGGCGCTCGATCCCGTCGTGGCCGGCCGAGACCGGCGGCGGATCGCGCATCGGCGGCGGGTGTTTGACGCGCTGCCGCGGGTCGAGGGTGAGGGTCAGGTTGTCGACCCAGATCGTGCCCGAGCTGTCCTGCAAACCGATGCTCAGCATCGCGTCGCCGATATCTTCTGGCACCTCGAACGCATCGGTGCGACGGGCCCAGTCGCCGCTGCCGGTGGGGCAGCCGACATTCGGCCAGTGCTTGCCGGTCGCAGGCGTCTCGAAGCTGAGCATGCACTTCACGCCGTTCCAGCGGTCCGGCGGGACGGTGACATTCTCCTGCCGAATGTCGGCCTGCCAGATCACCCGCTTGCCGGCGTACGGCTTGAGATCGAACGGCGCGGTCACGGCGGCCGTCCCTGGCTTGCGGCCTGGCCGTTGCGGCGGCGGATTCGCGACCTCCAGCACGTAGCCGCGGCCCTCCGCCTGCACCCAGCGCGCATGCGGCGTCAGCTTATAGGC
>JAGOBZ010000421.1 GCA_017999015.1 Kiritimatiellia bacterium | reverse complement strand
TCGCCAGCGAATGGCTGGCTGCGCTGTCGCTCTACCACATGACGCTGGAAGACGAGATCTATTACGATCCCGCCGTCTACCAGAACCGCAACTCGCCGGGCGACACGCGCCGCATCGGACTTGACGCCGCACTACGCTGGTCGCGCGCACGGGTCGGATCCTTCGCGCTCGCCTACGGCGCGGTGCGCTCCGAGTTCACCGGCGGCCCGTATGACGACAACCGCATGCCACTCGTGCCGACGCAAACCCTCGGCGTCAACGGCGACTATTACCTGCTGCACACGCTCGCACTCATGGGCGGGGTGCGCCATGTCACGCGCCAGTACCTCGGCAGCGACTTCAACAACCGCGCGGAACCGCTCAAGGCCTACACGCTGGTCGATTGCGGTCTGCGCTATGAGCCCACCTTCATCGAGGGTCTGCGTGTGACAGTCGGAGTCGACAACCTGTTCGGCCGCGACTATTGCGATTACGCCGGCTGGTCCAGCTACAGCGGTGCCTACTATTACCCCGGACGAGGACGTTTCTGGAAAGTCGGTGCCACGTTCACCTTCTAACCGCAAGGCGGGCGGGACGAGCGCCTGCTCGTCCGGGCAAGCAGACGCTTGCCCCTCCCATTGCCACGTAAAACCGATCGTATGACAACCACGTGTTTCAAACCTATCCGCGAACATCGCACCACCGCCACCGCCCGCTTATGGCGGCGCGTGGTTGCGCTTTGGCTGGCGCTGTCGTTGTCGGTACTGGCAGCTTGCATCCGGCAAGCCCCTCTGCCCACTGACGCCGGCCTGCGTCTGGTCTCGACCGCTCCGCACCTGACGGAATGCCTCTGCGCGATCGGCGCGGCGCACCTTCTCGTCGGGCGCACGGCGACCTGCGATTATCCGCCGGAAACCGTGCGCGAAATCCCCGTTGTCGGCGATTTCGGCACGCCGTGGCTCGAACCCGTGCTGTCCGTCCGCCCCACGCATGTGCTGGAAACCGTTCTTTCCGACCCGGCACTCCGCGACCGGCTCACAGCCCTGCACATCCCCGTGGTGCATGTGCCCTGCACGCGGCTCGACCAAATCCCCGGCACGCTCCGCCAGCTTGGCGCACTCTGCGGTTGTTCAGCGCGCGCTGACCGGCTGGCGGGTGACATCCAGCGCGGGCTTGAGCAATCTCGTCAAGCAGCCTTATCCCGCCGCATCCGCCCGCGCGTACTGCTGCTTTTTGCGCCGGACACCCCCATCACGGCGGGCCGCAACGCCTTTGTCGCCGCCCTGCTTGAACATGCGGGCGGCATCAATATCGGTCACGCCATCGATGCCGATTACTCGCGTGTCTCGCTCGAATGGATCATCAGCCAAGACCCGGATCTGCTGCTCTGCATCTTTGAGACATCCTCCCGGCCGGTGGATGTGTATGCCGAACAGACAGGCTGGCGATCCCTTCGTGCCGTACGAGCCGGCCGCGTCTACACGGCCTCCGACCTGAACACCGTAAGCCGTCCGGGACCGCGCGTGCTGGACGGGATCGCGCAAGTCAAAGCGATCCTGGATCAAGATGCCGATCGCTCCATGACACAGACGCCCACCGTCAAGCACCCATGAACCTCCCCCGTACAACCTGCCTGCTGCTGCTCGCCATGCCGGTGGCGCTCGTCCTTTGCCTGTTGGCCGGGCCTGCGGGGTTCGGGCTGCCGGACACCTCTACGCTCGCGGGCCGCTCGCTTTTGGAGCTGCGTCTGTTACGTGTTGCGACCGGTTTTGTTGTCGGTGCCGCGCTAGCGCTCTCAGGCTGCGCACTGCAAGCCGTCCTGCGCAACGCGCTGGCCGAGCCCTATGTGCTCGGCGTGAGCAGCGGCGGCTCACTCGGCGCCGCATTGGTGATTGTGACCGGCCTCACGCAAACGACCCCTCTCGCCTTGCCGTCCGGCGCTTTTGCGGTCGGCGGACTGACCCTGTTGCTGGTCTGCCTCGCCTCGGGGCGTGCCGGTCATTACGCGCCCAACACCCTGATCCTTGTCGGTGTCGTAGCCGGCTCGATGCTTTCAAGCCTGTTGATGCTCGTGCTCGCCCTTGCCAGCACACGGGCAGTCCACAGCATCACCTGGTGGATGCTGGGCAACCTGCAGCCGACGTCATGGCCGCTCGTGCTGACTGTGGCCGCGCTGGTCGCCGTTTCCGCCGCGCTGCTTTTCAGCCAGAGCCACGCGCTGAACGCCCTGCTGCTCGGCCGTTCGACCGCGCGCCACCTCGGTGTTGAGACACGTCTCATCTTGCCGCTGGTGCTCGGCGCCGCCGCGCTGGCCACATCCGCCGCCGTCTCGCTTTCCGGCGTGATCGGATTTGTCGGTCTGATTGTTCCGCACGCGCTGCGCCGCCTGACCGGCGCGAACCACCGCCACCTGCTGCCGGCCGCGGCGCTGTGCGGCGGCACGTTTCTGGTCGTCTGCGATGCTCTTGCGCGCCTGCTTTTCGCGCCCCGTGAAATTCCAGTCGGAGTGGTCACGGCGCTCACAGGCGGACCTTTTTTCCTCTACCTGCTGCTTCGTAACGTCAACGGGCATCCGCCGTCATGATTCACTTGGAACATATCCGTGCAGCCTACAACGGCCAGCCTGTGCTGAACGATGTCTCGCTGCATCTCGGACAGGGTGAACGCGCCGCGCTGGTCGGGCCGAACGGCGCGGGCAAATCGTCGCTGCTGCGCGTGATCACCGGCCAACTTCCGGCGCAAGGCCTGCGCCGCATTGCCGGCGGCAACTCCGCCCCTCTCGGCACGAAAGAACTCGCCAGGCGTCTGGCCGTAGTCCCCCAAGAGATTCCGCAGGACATTCCATTCGAAGCCTATGAGTTTGTTCTGCTGGGGCGCACCGCGTATCTGCCGCGCTTCGGCGGCCCTTCCCCGGCTGATCACGCTGCCGTGAAGGACGCGATGACATTGACCCATACCTGGCCCCTGCGGCAACGTCCGATGCCGGCGATGAGCGGCGGCGAACGCCAGCGGCTGGCCTTGGCTATGGCTTTGGCGGCACAGCCTGAGATTTTGCTGCTGGACGAACCCACCTCACATCTGGATATCCGCCACCGCATGGATCTCATGGCCCTGCTGCTGCGTCTTCATCGTGAACGCCAGATGACGCTCCTGATGGTTGTGCACGATCTCACTCTGGCGAGCCAGTTTTTCCCGCGGATCATCCTGTTGTGCCAAGGCGCCATACTCGCCGATGGAGCACCCGCAGACGTCCTTCAGCCCGATCTCCTGCAGGCGGCCTACGGTTGCCCGGTCAACGTCATCCCGTTGCCCGATTTTGCGGCCACCTGCGTCCTGCCCT
>JAGOBZ010000420.1 GCA_017999015.1 Kiritimatiellia bacterium | reverse complement strand
ACGGAACGGCCTCGGTCAATCCGGCCAACTGGTACCGCTTCATCGCGACGCTCGACCTGACCAACGCCACCTTCGCCGTGGACGTCTACGACATGGGCACACAGCACAGCATCAGCACGCCGACGCCTGACACCCCCGTGCAGAGCTTCGCCGGCGGTTTCCGCCGCCGCATCGGCGACAATCCGCTCACCGAACTGCAGGGCATCTCTGCGATCTGCCTAGGCGCGTACGGCGTGGCGGGCGGTTATGCCGGCACCAACAACATCCCCGGCACGGCCGGTTTCGACAATATCATCCTCACCGCCACCCTGCCGGACGCGGAACCGGTCGAGATCTACAGGAATCCTTTCTCAACACGCACGTACACCAACATCACTGGTGCCGCGCGGCACACCCCGCTCACCGGCGGGATCGACACGCTCGGCGGCAGCCAGGACGGTTGGGTCAGACGCAACAACGGCAATCTGCCGGGCGATGTCACCGCAGACGGGGGCAACCCCCATCTGCGGTTCTCAACCGCGAGCAATACCGAGCACTCCTACTTCATGCAGGCGCTCGGCACGGACATCACGCGTAATGTCCTGTTGGCCCAATGCGATATCAATCCGCCCGCTTATTGGGTGTGGAGTTACCATTCGGCCGCCCTCTACCTGGGCGATGACCGCTTCTGGCAGGGCAACCGCAACGCGATGCTGAGCTTCGGCAACTACTTCGCGCTGAACTTCGGCTTCGGCAGTACCAGTGAAACAGCCAGCGCGGACTGGGGCGTCTACCTGAACACCTCGATCTTTGCCTCGGACGGTGACGGCACGGGGGGCGTCAGCAACCTGTTCGCCGCCGCTTCGATCGACACCAGCCACTGGTATCGCTTTAAGGCGGAAATCGTTCCGATCGCGAACACCTACTCGCTCAAAGTGTACGACATGGGCACCGCTCAGCCGACCCTTGAGACCCCGACACCGGACGCGCCGGTGGCGGTTTTCGACGGGCTGCGCTTCAAGACGAACATGCGCAAGCCCGGCGACCCGGAAGAGCGGCTGGAGGCGCTTTCGGCCTTTTCCGTCGCCGGCTTCGGCATCCGCGGCAGCCAGCTCTTCCCGCCCGAGGAACAGGCGCTGGTGGACAACCTGCGCTTCTCCGTCAAACGGACCGGAACCATGATCGGCATCCGGTGAGCGGCGCACTCCGATGCCCTGCTTCAATTGGAAAACATCTGGCTGATTACGATTTTCAGGTTGCGGCCTACGGGGACAGCCGACAAAACATTACATGTTCAACGGCTGGACGAGCAGACGCTCGTCCCTCCCTGCGCCGGGAGGGGCAAGCGTCCGCTTGCCCTCGGGGTCCGGGTTGAACTGAACGTTCTCTTCCTCCCTCCCCCTTCCTCCCTCCTCCTTCCTCCTTGCTCCTTAAAAAATTTCCCGAAATTATTACCCAAACCCTTTGCGTTTTCTCACCTTCGTGAGAGAACTACTTGTTTTGCCATGTCGGCCGGCACGGCACTAACTTAGCTTCCACCCGTTGTGCATCGGACGCACAAGCATGGAGTTCGCCAGATCGTTGCCGACGAAGCGCTCGGCCTTCCAGTCCCACTTCAGCTTCTGCTGCAGGCGCGCCGCGATACCCGCGATCATGCCCAGCGTGGACGCGGTGTGCGTGGCGTCGATACTGGCGATCGGATCCTTGCGGCTGCGCATGGCGTTCAGCAGGCCCTCGGCGTGGCTGACATTCTTGAATCCGGTCTTCTCGCCGTCCTTGGTCTTGATGACCGTGATGTCATCGAAAGACATGCTGTCAGCCGGCAGCAGCCGGACGTCGCCCGCTTTGGGACGGACTTTCAGCAGGTCGCCCGACGCCTCGATCTTGTCGTTACGGTCCACATACGCCCAGCCCTTCTCGCCGATGAACTTGGTGCCGCACGCCTGCTGCGAGGCATCCGTGAAGACCATTTTCAGGCCGCTCTCATAGGTGAAGACCGCTTTCCACGTCGCAATGTTGTCGCCGAACCCCTGATTGATGTAGTAGGTCCCGCTGCACTCGACCTCGAACGACTCCTTGCCCAGCAGCGGACAGCCCCAGTGCGCGATGTCGAGATGGTGCACGCCCCAGTTGGTGGTCCACCCTTCGCAATAATCGTTGTGCAGATACCAGTCGGGGTACGTGACACGAGCGGGGTTGAACGGGCTGAAACGCGCGGGCCCCAACCACATGGCCCAGTCGAAACCATCCGGCACCGGCTGCGGCTCGTACGGTCCCTTATACTTGGGCTGAAAACTTTTCCCGGCCGGCACCGCCACCTGAACCTCGGTGATCTTGCCGAGATGGCCGTTCACCGCCAGCTCGCATCCCTGACGGAAATTGCCAAGCGACCGCTGCCACATGCCCGACTGGAACACGCGCTTGTTCTTGCGAATGGCAGCCCGCATGGCGAAACCGTCATTGATGCACACACCGGTCGGTTTCTCGCAGTACATGTCCTTGCCGGCCTTCGCCGCCGCGGTGGCGATCAGCGAGTGCCAGTGGTCCTGCGCCGCGATCATCACCGCATCGATGTCCTTGCGCGCCAGCAATTCGCGGTAATCACCGTAGGTCACGCACCCCGCGTCGCCGTACTTCGCGTCCACGAGACTCTTTGCCCGCTGCTGACGGTCACGCTGGACATCGCAGACTGCCACCACGCGACAATTGTCCGCCGCGAGGAAATTCTTCATGTTGCCGGTGCCCATGCCGCCGACGCCGATGCAGCCGAGCGCGATGCGCTCGTTGGCGCCAAAGGCCGTCGCCGGAATGATCGCGGGAAAACTCATGGCCGCCGCTGCGACCGCTGAGCCTTTTATAAACATTCGCCGCTTTATGGCTGAATTCATCTGAGTCTGCCTTTCTTTTGTCACCTGATAATGATGGTTTTAAAAAAATCGTATTTCGTCGGAACCGATGCGGCGGTGCAAACGAACTTGTGCGCATCGGCCCACACCCCGGAGCATCCGTCACAAGGTCATTTCTTCCCGAACAGCTCGTTGATCACGCTCAGCGTACGCTCCACCAGCATCTGTCCGCCCTCAGGTCCGACTGCGCACGATTGCGGGATCGCGCTGTATCCGCCGCCCGCCAGCGCGCGCGTCGTCGCCAGATAGGATCCCCTGCCAATCGGACTTGCCAATTGAGCCAGCATTGTCTGCCCGGCCGGGCTGCGGCCTTGAATCCGCAAGCCATAATCGGTGAACAGCTCAAAAGGGTTGGTGGCGAAAGCGACATCCCCCAGCCGTAGCACGTGCATTTCAATCTCGCAGAAAGTGGGACCGTTGCGCTGCGCCTCATAC
>JAGOBZ010000418.1 GCA_017999015.1 Kiritimatiellia bacterium | reverse complement strand
GTACCACACCGCACCGTCGGCCATTTCCAGCAGCGCCGCATGGCGCAGTCCGGCCGGGAGCACCTCCCGCCACGTTCCCCCGCCGCGGAACATCCGTCCGTCCAGATGCTTGCACCACAGTGCCGATCCATGTCCGGCGAAGACCTGGAACCATGTGCCGCGCTTGATCGCATCCGGTTCACCTGCCTGCGCATAGACCTCCCCGTCGAAAGCGAACAGACCCTCGGCGCTGGAGAGCCAGACCGTGCCGGCCGCGTCCATGTCCGCCGAATAGAAGGTTCCCGCCACCGCCCCGGCAGCCGGCGGCACGAGCGACAGCGACTGACCGCTCTCCCGGTACATGCCCGCGTTCGAGGCGATCCAAACCGTGCCGTCCGGATGCTCTTTGACCCAGAACAGCACCAGATGCGGCGACTGCATCAGAGTGCCGTCCGGTGTGTCGGAGCGCCATAGCGTGCCCCGGTCGGTGTTGACCTCGCCTTGCAGCGGCACCTGCCGCCACCCGCCGCCCTCGAAGCGCATCACGCTGTTTTCACCGGCCACCCACACGCGGCCGCTCCGGTCCCGCAACAGACTTTTGAAACGCGACGGCCGGGATTCCGGAAAGTTTTCCTGCGGACAGGGCGTAAATTCTACTCCGTCGAAACGCACCACATGCCGCGGCGTGGTCAGCCAGATGAACCCGTCGGGGAACCGTGCGAGCGCGGTCACGGCGCCTTCCGGCAGGCCGTCCTCCACGCCCCAACGCCTGACTATGTGCGCATCTTCGACGTGCCGCGTTTCCGCAAAGGGCACATCGCCCCGAACCGTCAGTGAAAGCGCGACAATACCTGTCCACAACAAGGCCCGCCCCCCCTGTTTCTTACGGCGTGACCTTGATGAACGCGCCGGGATAAGCCGTCAATTTTCCGTCGGCTGTTACAAACGTCATCTCTTCGGCCAACGCCTGGGCGATCAAAACACGGTCAAAAGGATCTTTATGAATGGGCGGCAGGGTGTCGATGAAAAGAACATGCCGTCCGGTCATCGGCAACTCCTCATAACCGCTTTCGAGCAGGCCGGCATATAAAAGCGCGGCATCGACCTGAAAATCATCCCGTTTCAACGCACGCTTAATCGCGAGCTCCCACAGGCTGGCTGGGCTAAAGAAAAGACGGTTCGCCGTATCTTCGATCAACCCCCGCGCTTTCTTGGGTAGTTGACCAGCGGCTGCCCACAGCAAAACGTGCGTGTCCAGCAGCAGTTTCATTCAGCGCCTCCGAACAGAGCTTCTATCACGGGGCCGCCCATATCGTCGAAGTCCGAGGGGATGCGGCAGGCGCCTTTTAAAAACCCGACACGCTTCGCCGGCGCATTGTCCGACTCAAAAGGCACCACCCTGGCCACAGGCTTCCCGGCCCGTGCGATGACAAAGGAATGGCCCCTCGCCACATCCACCAGGAGCGCCGAAAGACGGGTCTTCGTTTCGTGGATATTGACCATCGTCATGCAAACCTCCTGCTTAAAATGAACTTAGTCATTGAACTTAGTTCACCTTACCAAGCCGTACGCAGCTTGTCAACGTTAGGGCCAGCGGTCATCGGGTACCGCAGAAGGTCGCCCGTCGGTTACCTGACCGATGCCGCGAGTTTATCCACCGCCGCGCGGAATGCCGCGCCCCGGTCCGCACAGGCCGGCGGTGCCATCTCGCGCAACGGCTTGGCGTAGAAGGCGTCGGTCACGGCCTGCATCGGCAGCGGCTTGGCCGGCTTCATAGGAGTGGCCGTGTCGCCGTCCGCCACGCGCCCGTCCGCCCACGCCACGTAGAGCGCCAGTTGCTTGAGGTAGTAGTCGTTGAACAGCTCGTAGATGTAGCTTCGGCAATATCCGTTCTCCGCGTTGCCTTTAAGCGCCTGCTCAAAGCAGGGGTTGACGGGATGGGTCGCCTGAAGTTTATCCATCGAGGCGTTCATCGAGAAATCATCGTGCAAGGCAAGCAGGTCGCGCAGCGCGGTCAACACCGCCACGCACCGCGCGCCGGCCGCCTTCACGGCCGCGGCGTCAGCCTTGCCTTGCTGCCACTCGCCCTGCGCCACCGCATGGCGCTTGAGAACAAGGCTGAAGAGCCGTCCGGCCGCAGTGCGCGCCAGATCCACCGCGTCGCGGTCAACCCTGGCGTCGCCGGCAAAGACCGGCAACGCGTGCAGCTTGGCCAGCAGCTCAGGCACGCCCTGAAGCTGCGGCGCGAGACGCTCGCATTCTGTCCGTAACGCGGCGGCGCGTTCAGCCGTGACCGCCTGTTGCGCGTGGCTCGCAAGGCGGCGAAAGTCAGGCGGCAGTGCAGCATGCAGCTTGATCAGCGGCAGCGCGGCGCGCCAAGCCGCCAGCAGCGGTTCGGCGGCGGCGCGGTAGCGGTCGCGGCAGAACTCCGGCAGCAGCGCTTCGGGCGTGAGCGTGTCGGGCCGCCATGCGTTTTTCGTGAAAAACTCCAGCATCAGACTGTCGCTGTGCGAATTTTCCGGCCAGTAAACGAATCCTTTGCACAGCGGGTCGGCTGCGGCGAGCGGCAGGCGCTCTTGAATCAGGTCATAATTGCCGCGTAGTTCGTTTTCCCACTCATACGCATGGAAGATGCCGAACATCCAGGGGAACTTGCCGACCACCCCCCACTGGGTGAAATCCGAACTCCGGTGCATTTGCGGCAGGTCGGAGGTGTAATCGAAAATGATCGTGTTCTCGGGTGACAGCAGCTTCAGCAGCTCAGCCACCTCGTGGCCGGGCCAGCCCGGATAATAAAAATCCCATGAGGCGATCAAGAGCGGCGCCGCCGGATAGTGCTCGCGCAGCTTCGCGACGATCCGGCGGTAGGCGTAGAGCTTCATCTCCAGATTGTCCGCGCGGTTGGTGAACACCGTGCGCTCCGCGAGCCCGATGGTGTGGAATAGATCAGGCACACCGTAGGCATCGATGTGGGCCTGCGTCAGCTTCCAGTAGTTGTCCAGGTTCCGGTCGTCGCGGATGTCCCAGACCGCGCCGGTCGGATTGCCCCGATACGCGCCGCCCGCCTGCGGCACAAACGCGGGGCGCACCTTCTCAAGAAAAACGTTGGGAGTGCGGCTGTACCAGTGGGTCATGGTGCCGGTGTCCTCGGGATGCATCAGGCCGCGGTCGCGGGCGTACCGCAGCACGCGCTTGCGCAGCTCGCCGCGGTATTGCAGCGGCCAAGCGCTGGTGCGGTCATCGTAGGAGCGCGCCACCGCCTCGGGCATCGGTGCGTCAGCCGGCGGATACGGCACCGTCTCGGGAAACGCTTTCTGGAAAAGGTCGTCCATGCCGATGCGCAGCATAAAG
>JAGOBZ010000419.1 GCA_017999015.1 Kiritimatiellia bacterium | reverse complement strand
TACCCCATCGTTTGTTCCCGTTCCGCGGGCGGCGAGCTTAATCTTAATTCCACATTGCCTCCCTTGGCACGTTGATTCACAGAATCCCGACACGGGGGAAATGATTTCAATGGGCCAATATCGTGGGAGAAAGGCCGTAAAGACAAGAAATTAGATGCGTCGGCCCTGTGTGTGGGGGGAGGGGGGGAGGAGCAATGGCTGGGCGACTATTTTGAGGCTGGTCAATTCAGGGGGGCTCATTTATCATTCCGACCGTTATATGTTCTATTCGATCATACAAAAGAAGAGCCGTGTCTGGGCACATTCGCAGGCCTGCCCGATGGCTGGATTGCTGGCCTATATCCGTAACCGGAAAGCACTGCGCGAAACGCAAATCGCCGCCATTGAAACCTATCTCTTTCTAAAAATCGAGGGTCGGGGACGTCCGTTGGCGACACTCTTCGCAGAAGGTTTTTTTAACCGAGACGAAGATCTCGCTCAGCTTCGCATCAGCCAGATCGCGCGCGAACGTTTTGGCTCCGACACTGCAGCTCTCGCTCTTTTCCAGCTCTGCTCTGCGCTGGAACAGACGAAGGGCCTCAAGAATCGAGGCGTCGCCGAGGCGTTCGAACGCCAAATCACCGCGCACCCGGAAGCAGACGGATTCGCTGACGCCATCCGCGAGATTTTCTACAAGGCCGAATATGCCGACTATCTTTTCTCGTTGCCCATGGGTGCGGGGAAAACCTTCCTCATGGCGGCATTCATCTATTTGGACCTCTATTTCGCGATCAATGAGCCTGAGAATAAGGCCTTTGCCCGTAATTTCATTGTGCTTGCCCCGTCCGGATTGAAAAACTCGATCATTCCCAGTCTGCGCACCATCGAGCACTTCGACCCTTCATGGGTGCTTCCCGAACCCTCCGCCTCCGCCATCCGCAAGTTGATCAAGTTCGAGGTTCTCGACCAGCCCAAATCCGCCCGAAAAAGCAATCGCGCCCGCAATCCCAACGCCCAGAAAGTCGCGGCACACATGCCGTTTGAAGACCTCACAGGCCTTGTGCTGGTCGTGAACGCAGAGAAGGTCATTCTGGATCGCGTGGAGATCGACGCCAACATGCAGTTGGTAGAACGCAACGATGAGGAAAAGGAACGCCTCGCCAATGAATTGCGCCACCTGATCGGAAAGATCCCCCGCCTTCAGATCTTTATTGATGAAGTCCAGCGCGCGGCCAGCGGCGACATCAAACTCCGCGCCGTGGTCAACGGCTGGTGCCGCACCGGACAGATCAGCGCCGTGCTCGGCTTCTCCGGTACGCCCTATCATGACGCGCCGCGCACAGTGACGGCCGGCCCTGTCGCGCTTCAGTCCGCCACCATTGCCAATACGGTTTACTACTACCCGCTGGCCACAGCCATTGCGGAGTTTCTCAAAAAACCGAGACTGGAAGTCGCAGCCGGCCTTGAGTCGCTTGAAATTGTGCGTGCCGGCGTGAAACGGTTCATGAGCGATTACGGCGCCAAAACCTATGCCAACGGCGCCTGCGCCAAACTCGCCGTCTACTGCGGCACCATCGCCCGTCTGGAAGAGGAGATTTACCCGCTGCTGGTCGGCGATATGGGTGTCCCGGCTGACCGCATCCTTAAGTTTCATCAGGGGAATAAAGCGCATCCCGTCGTCAAAGAGGCTGCGGCCGAATTCACGCTGCTGGATGACCCCGCCTCACGCAAACAGATCATCCTGCTCGTGCAGATCGGCAAGGAGGGCTGGGACTGCCGCAGCCTCACCGGTGTGATCCTGTCACAGGAAGGCGACTGCCCCAAGAACATGGTTCTGCAAACCTCCTGCCGCTGCCTGCGCCAAGTGGACGGGGGCACGGAAGAAACCGCGTTGATCCTGCTGAACGAGGCCAATGCCAAAGTGCTCGACAAGCAACTCGGCGAGGAGCAGAACACCAGCATCAAAGAACTCAACGCGATCCGCAAGCGGCAAGTCGAGTCGTGGGTGCCGCGCGTCTCGCGCATGGCACATCTCAAACTGCCCTCTGTCGATTTCTACCAGCTCAAGATTCAGTACCTCACCGTGTTGACGGGGGAAAAGCCTGATACGGCTAACGCCTTGGCCGGCCTCGATTCCGACAGCGCGGCGTTCAAAACAAATGCCACGATCACCACGCGCTACCTCAACGAGCGCCACGCGTCCGACAACCATGCCTCCTTCGGTTTGGTTCGCGATACCGATGTTGTCACCGAACAGTTCGGCGGCCTCGCTTTCTTCTCGGCCTGGCAGAACGAGATTGCCCGCGAAAGCCTCGGCGATCTCACGGCCGCCGATCTGCGCCTTTACCGCTCCGCACTCCACGCCCTGTTCGACCGCATCACCTATGCCGAGCACGGCCAGCGCCGCTACAACACGCTCTACGACCAGCCTGCGGTCCGTTCCGCTGTCCGGTTGGCGTTCCGCGCCCGCCGCGAATTGCACATCCGCGAAGATGTCGTCGAACAGTCCGCCTCGCTGCTCATCGTAAACAAGCTCAAGGCTATTCCGGGCCACGCCCTTCACTGGCCGGACCAAGAGAAGTGCGAAACGATTTTAAAAAGTGATGCCCAGCCGGCAAAGCCCCTCAATCCTGCTGAGATAGATCAGGTGAAAGCCCAATTCAATCAATCATCCTCCACGCTCAGTGAACTCGCGGAGGCGGCATTTCGTCAGCTCCTCAAAGATCATGCGCACCGCGTCGAAGCTCAAGCCGTATATGACCGTACGCTCCATTACCTGCCTTATGACTTCACGCCGAGCGGCTTCGAGCGCGATTTCATCGACGCTGCGGTCACGCTCAGTGATGTCAAGAATGCCGGGCTTGAAATCTATTACAACGGTGAACGCGACCTGACCGAGTTCAAGATCGACTGCTATGCCAAGACCGGCCGCGCTTGGCGCAGAGTCGGCTTCTACACGCCTGACTTTTTGCTCATCCGGCGCGACGGGGCAACCATCCGCAAAGTGCTCATCCTCGAAACCAAAGGCAAGGGCTTTGCCGATCAGTCCGCCTTTGTCGCCCGCCGCACGTTTGTGGAGAATGATTTTCTGCGTTTCAACAACGACAAATTCGGATACAGGCGTTTCGATTTTCTCGAGTTGCGCGACGATGCCCCGTTACCTCAAAACCTCGCCACTTTGGCCGCTCGTATCAGGACTTTTTTCATGGGGAAGGAGGATGTTCTTGTCCGCAGATGACGCAGATTTCCGCAGAGGGGTTTAATCTGTGTAATCTGCGCAATCTGCGGAGAAGAGGTGTTTGTCCGCAGATGACGCAGATTTCCGCAGATTGAGAGGTGTTTGTCCGCAGA
>JAGOBZ010000417.1 GCA_017999015.1 Kiritimatiellia bacterium | reverse complement strand
CGTTTTATCGACCATGTGCGCTATGGCATCACGGGTGAACGGAAATTCAAGTCGGGCAGAAAGGTGCAGACGCCGCCGCGTCCGATGAAGGTCGTTGCGGTAACCTTTGACGATGCTTTGCGGGCCGCATTTGCCTTGGGTGCGCCCGTCGCCGAGGAGTTCGGCGTGCCGTTCGGGATGTTTGCGATCACCAAGCCGAATGAGCAGTATGTGCCGTCGGTCGCAGGCTGGAACGAGATGCGAGAATACGCCGCATCCGGAAACTGGATCATCGGCAGCCATCTGTACGGTGCGCATTATGACCAGGCCGTTGACAAGGAGGGCAAGACGATGCGGATGAGCCTTCCTAACCGGGTCTGGTTGACGGAAAAAGGGCGCTTGGAGTCCATGAACGAGTGGGACCGGCGCATGCGCAACGAGTTCCGGCAGAGCAAGAAGATTCTGCAGGCCGAAATGGGGGAAGAGACGAGTCCGGTCGGACTGGTGGCCTATCCCTACGGTGACATCGGCCAAGAGAGCTCCTGCAATCTGTCCCTGCTCAAAAACCCCATGCAGAGCATTGTGTCGGAGGCCGGGCGCCACTATCAGGTCGGTTTTATCCAGGGCATGAGCGGCTACACAACGGCAGGCGACAATCTCATGCTGATCCGCCGCCACGAGCCGGACTGGACCGATGAGGGCGCGGATGTCGTGCGCCATGCGTATGAGTATCATCCGCTGTTTATGGCGCGCCGTACCCGGGTCGAGATCGCCTATCTCATGAACAAGCCGCATCTGGCCGAAGAGATGCTGGATCTGCTGAAGCGCGACGGTTACCCCGAGGAGCTGTGCCGGAAGATCACGGTGGAGACCCGCGCACACTTCCGCAACCGCCCGCAGCGCGATGTGCAGCCGCTCGTCGCCTCCTCCATGGTCGCGGTTGAAAGCGCCGCCGGCGGCGGCCAGACCGCGCCGACCCACGCCGCGCAGACGATGCAGGGCGGCGCCCGCGATCCCGACGCGCCGATTGACCCGACCGCCCGCGAAGCGGTTGCCGGCCGGACGTCAGACCTGACGGAATATGAGCGCGTCAATGAGTACCAGGAGGGGAATCCCGATCCGTGGCTTTACCTGTCTCGCCCGTTCATCGGCGGCGAGGTGTCGCACAGCAAGGCCAATGACCAGTTCGAGATCCTGCGCTACGGCGGGCGCGGCGGGCTCAACCTCAACCGCAATCTGCAGCTTTCGGCCGAATACTTTGAGAGCCGCATCGAACAGCGCATCCGCCCGCGTTGGAACGCCGTGGCGTATGATCCCGACGACATGACCAGCTACCTCTTTAAGGCGCTCAAGCGCGAGGCGCGCGGCAGGCTCTCCTATCGCACGGCCAGCGGCGCTACCCTCTCAGGCTCTCTCGGAGTCGCCAGCCTTGATCCCGACTACGACGATGACGACATGTTCGGGGTCGATATGGAGGATAGCCCCGACAGCGACGAATTCGATATGGCCGATGACGAGAACGAACTTGTCGGCGACTTCGCCGCGCAATGGGCGCCGCGCGATGACCTGACGCTGTTTGTTTACTACGCGCGCGATCTGGTGACGTCATCGGTGAAAGCGCTCACCTCGGATTCTGTCGGCGCTGTGGCGCGCTGGAAGCCGTCGGACACATGGATCGTCAACCTGCGCAGCCAGTACTGGAGTTACGAAGACGATAACGCGCTCTTCTATATCCAGGGAGAGTCCTTCTGGGAAGTCATGCCTGACTTGGGCGTCTGGTACGGACTCGATCTCTCGACCGTGTCGTCCAGCGACGCCAGCGATTTTTATTGGACGCCTTACTGGGATCAGCGCCTGCTGGGCGTGCTGCGGTATCTCCAGGCTTGGCAGGGCTACACCTTCCGCTTTGACCTGATCGGCGGCTTGCAGCGCGAAGGCGAGCGCCCGTTGCGGCGCACCGATGACGAAGGCTTGAGCGGCAAGACTGACTGGGAACTGGTGTGGGGCGCGTCGTCGACCTACAACAAGCGACTGGGCAATTACTTCGATCTCTTCATAGACGGCAGCGTGATGGCCTTGCGCGAATATATCGACCACCGCTTCCTGATCGGCTTCAACCTTGGATTCTGACGCTGTCTCCTGACGGCTGAGGCGAGAGAGACGGAGAAAGGAAAAAGGAGGAAGGAGCATCTGTACCTTTCTCTTTCCTCCTTTCTCCTTCTTCCTTAATCTGAACCTGCGTTACAGCTCCTTGATCCGCACGTTACGGAAATAGATCGCCGCGTTGCCGTGCTTCCCCTGCAGTCCGATGCGCCCCCGTGTGGGCAGCTCAGCCCATGGGCGGCTCAGCCACGGCGGAATGTCACTGCCATCGGGGTTCTTCTTGGCTGACGTCCAGCCCGAGAGATCGGCGTCTACGGTGACCTCTTCGTTGACGCGAACTTGGACGCGCTTGCCCTGCGCGGTGACAGTCATACGGTTCCATTCACCGGCCGGCTTGACGTTGTTGACCTTGGGCGGCAGGTGTCCATAGAGACCGCCGTTGCGGGCGAAGGGCTGCTCCTTGGCCCAGTGCGGGTGGTTGTCGTCAAGGATCTGGATCTCGACCGTGCTGGGTATCCAGTTTGTCATGTCGCTGCAGTAGATCAGTACGCCGCTGTTGGCCGCAGGGTCGCAGCGGTATTCGACGTCGAGCATGAAGTTTTCGTAATCGCGGTCGGTCCAGATCGCCTCGTCCTTGTTGGCGGTCAGGTCGCCCTTGTCGTTATAGAACCAGACACCCGGGGTACAGACCGCGTTGCCGAGATCCAGGTTGAAGAGCGAGCGCCAGTTTCTTGAATCCGGGTGCGCGCTCGGCGCAAGCTGGATCGCGCCCGCCGCGCAGACGGCTGTCCCTGGAGGGGCGCACGTCCCCGACGCATCGCATAACAACGCCCCGTCCCGCGAAAACAACGAGCATCCCGTCGTCACCATCACGCCGCCCGCCATCATCCATGCTGCCGCTTTCATGTTTACTCCTTCAAAGTGGGTTCACCGATTCGGCCACAAGCATATTAAACGCCTCACCTGAACTCAATCCCAATCAGGGACATGGCAGTTCTGTGTGCGCATGGCAGTTCTGTTGGTGGCACCCTATCTTAATCATAATCATAATCGTAATCCGCTCGTCGCCACGAGGCCCGGGCAGGGCTAAGGCGGGGAAACGGCCGATGGGCCGCGCGTGCGGTCTGTGGAGTGCGGGAGCTTGCTCCCGCTTTCCAAAGCGGCGGCAAGCCGCCGCGCTCCAAAATGAGCCCGCGCTCCCGATTTCCTGCTCCCCTTTTCACCAGAAACGCATGCTCTTCGCACTCCCCTATCGC
>JAGOBZ010000416.1 GCA_017999015.1 Kiritimatiellia bacterium | reverse complement strand
ACGTAGCGGATGTTAAAGGTGTTCAATCTATTGTTCAACACAAAAAGGCCCTCTTGTGCCGATTCTAAGGATGCGCTATAACGGGGCTTGCGAAATCAAACGGCGAGGAGGTGCGTGATGCGTGTCTTGGTTCCCTTGGCGGACGGGGTTGAAGAGCTTGAGGCGGTGACGGTGATCGATGTCTTGCGGCGCGGCGGGATCGAGGTGGTGTCGGCCGCGCTGGGCCGCGAGCGGGCGGTCGCGGGCTCACGCGGCGTGACGCTGCTGGCCGACGCGGTGTGGGACGAACTGGAGATCGACACCTTTGACGCCATCACGCTGCCGGGCGGCGGGCAGGGCACCGAAAACCTGGCGGCCGATGACCGGGTTGTCGCGGCGGTCCGGTCGTTTGCCGAAGCCGACAAGTTTGTGACCGCCATCTGCGCCGCCCCCACGGTGCTGGCGCAGGCCGGTGTGCTCAAGGGGCGCCGCGCCACCTGCTATCCCGCCTGCGCGGCCGCCCTGGGCAAGGCGTATGACAACGCGCCGGTGATTGCCGACGGCCGCATCATCACCAGCCAGGGGCCGGGGACGGCCATGCTCTTCGCGCTGGTGCTGGTGCGGCATCTCGCCGGCGAAGAGACCGCGCGCAAAGTCGCGGACGGGCTGCTGGCGACGCTCTAGCGGAGCGGCGGCAGCAGCTCGAGCCGCATGAAGCGGGCGGGCGCGTTGCTGACCGGCACGTCGTGCCGGACAGTCACCTGCCACCACATGTTGCTGTCCGCGCGCGAGACTTCGGTGATGTCTGATGAATCCCAGTCGCCCAGCGTCAGATCGGTGCAGGCGACCGGCAGGAAAAACAGGTCGCCGGCCTGCTTGCTTTCACGGAAGGTCAGGGTGAGTTGTCCGCCGGACACGCCGCCGCCAGGCCGGCCGGTGGTGTCGGGATCCCACGGGTCCATGGCCCAGGCATACTCGAAGAGGTTCACAATGCCGTCCCCGTCGGGATCGTCCCCTTCGTCGGCGATGCCGCCCGCCTGAACTTCTGACTCTGTGAACCAGCCGAGCTGCCACAACGCGAACGAGGGTTCGTATTCAAGAATCTCGATCTGGTCGATACACACGCCGCTCCCGTAATACGAGGTGCCTTCAAAGGCGATCTGGAGGATGCGTTCAGAGGTCGGCAGCGCGATCACCCGCTGCGTCCACTCGGGGGTGTCGTCTACGAAGGTCTCAAGCAGGCTCCATGCGCCGCCAGGGACACGGACATAGACGCGCAGCTCATCCTGCCAAATGCCGTCCTCACCTGCGTCATACGCTTTCATACAGTGCATGAAGGCGAGCACCGGGTTCTGAGGGGCGGGACCCAAGTCAATCACGGGCGAGACCAGGCGCGTGACGCTGCCGATCTGGTCGGAATAGAAGCAGGCCAGATAGTCGCCGTCCCAGGCGGCGTCGGGGTAACCGTCCGGCGATGCGTTCGGGGCGTTCCAGTTCTCAATGCCGGAGACGTATTCCTGCGTCCATGCGATCGGCAGGTCCCCGCTGTTTTCATAGCTTTCGAAGTAAGGCAGCGCCTGGAGGGACAAGACCGCAAGCGAGAAGAGGTTGGTGGTCGCCAGGCCATTGTTGCCGGTGACCGAAATGGCAAGCTCGACGTCCGCCGCTTCGCTCGGGGTCCCGCTCAGCACGCCGCCGCTGCTGAAGGACAGGCCGTCGGGCAGCACCCCGTCCACGAGGGTCCAGGCATAGGGCGCGGCACCTTCCGTCGCCTCGAAGGTATGCGAATAGGCGATTCCTACCGTACCCGGCGGCAGGCGTGCGGCGGTGGTGATCGTCGGGGGCATGGGATCCGATGTGATGTCAACCTGGTCGATGCACACGCCGTATCCGTATCGCGAGATGCCGCTGAAAGCAATTTGGAAGACGCGGCTGGAGGTCGGGAGCGTGATCAGTCGGCGGGTCCATGCCGGTGTCTCTTCATCGTAAACGGCCAAGAGGGTCCATTCCGTTTCCTCGGCGCCCTTGTAGTAAACGTGCAGTTCATCGATGTCGTCCTCCCATGCAGCCATGTAATGCCGGAAACTGAGATACGGCGTGTCGGGGTCTTCGCCCAGGTCCAGCGGCGGCGAGACTAGCCACGTTTCAACTTCGTCGTAGTCCGCATGGAAAAAGCACGCATAATACGAGCCCTCGAACGCGCTTGCGGGATGGTTGTTGTGCCCGTAATCATAACAGGCCCATTCGTAGTCGCCGCTCTGTATGGTCTGCGTCCAGCCGGCAGGCATGCTGCCGTCGTGTTCGAACCCCTCTGTGTAGGGCAGGAGGAAGGCCGTCTGCACCGTGAGGCTGAATGAGGCAGACACGGTGCCGTTGGTCGCATCGGCCACCTGCACGTCGAAGAGGGCGTCCCCTGCGCCTGTCGGCGTGCCGCTGATCACGCCGTCCGAACTGAGCGAGAGGCCTGCGGGCAATGCGCCGGCGGTCAGGCTCCAGGTGTAGGGCGGCTGTCCGCCGAAAGCTGTCAGCGTTTGGCTGTAGGCTATCGACACCGCGCCGTTCGGCAGCGGACTGGCGGTCGTGATCATCAGCGTCAGCGGCTGGACCTCGAAGGTCATGACGTTCCCGCTGGCGCTGAAGGCGAACAGGTTGAGTCCGGAGTCGCTGCCGTCCCACCAGCGGGCGCCCGGCAGGGTATCGTCATTGAAAACGTTTTGATAACCGTCGGCGGGGTTGTCGCTGTGGAAGAGGTCCCCGTCATCGCCGCTGTTCACGTTGAGCTGGAAATCCCACAGGCCGTCGGCCTGCATCAGCGTGCACTCGTAGTTTTCATGGGCCGTGTTGTAGGCGAGGCTCTGGTTGTCGCGGTCGCCCAGCTCATCGATGTGCCAGACCGCGATACCGGAGGCCGGCAGCGAGGCGTCCCGTCCGGCTGCCTGGCGGTTCTCAATCAAGTAGTATTCGGTCGGGACGCCGGGCTTCGCATACCGGTAGAAAGTGTTGAGCCCTGCGCCTGACGCGCTCAGCGAGGCGGTCAGGTCCGAGGCGGCGGTCAGGTCGAGGGTGGTCGCCCAGCCCGATGCCCGCTTGAGGTAGGCGCAGACCTGCACCGGATTGATGCCGTGGCCGCCCGAATTCATCAGGCAGAAAACGCCGGCGCCGCCGACAGATTCGTAATCACCTGTCTGAGGGTCGATATCATAGTCATAGATATCCGGATAATCGCAGAGCATGTGGCCGTTTTCGTGGCAGAAGGTCCCCAGCTCAAGCGACTCGCCGATGTTGGTGATCTGATAGTTCCAGATGGCGATGTCCGCCGTCAGCTCCTGAGGGTCGACTTCCCAGAGCGACCACGAGTGGGGCCAGAGCC
>JAGOBZ010000415.1 GCA_017999015.1 Kiritimatiellia bacterium | reverse complement strand
AGATCCATGCGAGCTAGAGCGTCTGCCTGATTCTCACACGGTGGGACGAGCGCCGCGCCGCGCTGGCACGCATGATCGACGCATGGGGCATCGGCTTGAAAACGGTCTTGGTCGTGCCGCGCGGCGAACCGTGCGCCGGCGTGCCGCCGGAAGTGGTCTGTGTGGCTGTGAAGGCGGTGTTGCGGGGGGAGGTGAGTGCCCTATGATCCGCAGCCGCTGGCCGGTCTTCTTCAATGCGCTGTTCCTGTTGTGGTGTGCCTGGTGGTACTGCCGTGACGCAGGAATGGGGCTGCTCGTTGTGGCGGGAGGCCTTGCGGCGCTGGCTTGGGTGCGCCGCCGCGCATTGCCGGGCTCCGCGCGGTGGGTGGTTTGGGGCGGAATCGTGCTGACGGTGGTTTGTCTGGCGGCGAACGTGGAGCGACTCGTGCCGCCAGACGATGCGTTGGAGGAAAGCCGTGCGCTGGACCGGGTGGTCACGGTCGTTTTTGCATTCGGGGTCATCGCGTTGTTTTTCCGGCCCTCGGTGCAATCCGTGACCTTGGCCGTTCTGGGGGGAATGCCGCTTGCGATGACCGCGCTGGGGCGGCCGGATGCGATGCCTGGCGCGGTAGGCGATGCCGCGCCGTGGATGGTGGGCGGGACGGTCGCGTTGATGCTGGCGGCAGATCTGGCGCAACGGTTGACGCAGGAGGGCGGCCGTGAGCATGCGGTACCCGGCGTGCAGGAACTCGCATGGCGGGTAGCGGCCCTGTGTCTCGTAACGGGTACGGCAATTGCATTGCGGGGGCCGCTTGAACTCGCGATCAAGCAGGCGCAGCACCAGCTCCACGGGTGGATGTTATTTTCAGAGCGTTTGCCGAAACGTCGGATGGCAGATCTGAATCTCGCCCTGCCGGTGCCGCATGATTTCGGGATGCGGACGCGCGTGGTGGCTGTGATCCGCAGCGACAACGTGCCGGGCTATTTACGCGAGAGCGTTTACCTGCAGTATGAGCGGGGCCGGTGGGACGTGGTGAAGCCCCATGCACCGTTGGTGCCTTCGGTTGTCGTCGGGGGCTCGGCGCGGCGGCAGTATCCGCGTTACCTGCTGCGTGCGGACACAGCCTCTGTCGAGCGGCGCGAGACGTGGCGGGTGGAAATCGTGGCGCCGCGCCTGTTGGGCGGCTTCTGCCTGCCCGGCACCGGTTTGGCGTTGACCTGCGCTGGCGCGGTGCCGCTGACCGAGACGAACGGCAGCGTGACGGTGCAGGGGCCGTTTCCGGACGCCTATGAGATCGAGGTCGAGCCGCGGCGTGTGGCAGATACCGCATGGCCGCGACCAGAAGGAAATGCGGCCGCGTATCTTGACGTGCCCGGGCCTCTGGCTGCGGCGGTCTCGAATTGGGTTGAGGCCTGCGCGGGTTTCGCGGACGCGCCGTCAGTCGGCGAGGCGGTGCGGCGCCTCGAGTCTTACTTCTCTGCCGGGTTTGTCTATCGTCTCGGTTTAAAGATGAAGGCGCATCCCGACCCGCTGATCGATTTCATGGCGCGCAGAGAGGGCACCTGCACGTTCTTTGCGAGTGCGGCAACGCTGATGTTGCGCCAATGCGGCATTCCCGCTCGAATGGTCGGCGGGTTTGTCTGCAGCGGTTGGAATCCCTGGCTGGCGCGCTGGGTCGTGCGGGAACGTGACGGGCATGCCTGGGTCGAGGTGTGGGACAGCGCCTCCGGACGCTGGCTGATTGTCGATCCGACGCCGCCGGAGGGGCGTCCGCTGGCTCTGCGGCGGCCGGGACGCTTCAGGCTTGCGCTTGACCTGCTTGCCGCGTCATGGCGGCGCGTGCTGGCCTATCTGCGGAACACAAACTTTCTGCAAGTCCTGGCCGATGGCGGCGAGCTGGTGATCCGGTTTCTTTGGCAGACGATCTGGAGTGTTCCCGGAGCGGTGGCGGCGCTGGGATTCGGCTGTGTGGCGTGGCTGCGGCGGTGGCGCCGTTTGCAGCGCATGACAGCCGAAGCGCGTTTGCGCGCGGAACTGACGCGCGCCATGACCCGTGTGGAGCGCCGCGCCCTGCCGACGCCGTTGCGGCGGCGCGCCTCGGAGAGCTGGGCAGCGTGGCAGCAACGGGTGACAACGGGGCTGCCTGAAGAACGCGCGGCGCGCCTCGCCACGCTGCTGGAGCAGTATCAGGTGCTCCGCTACAGCGTGGCCCTCGACGAGGCGGCCGCCCGCGAATGGCTCGAACAGGCGCGTGCGTTTAAATCCGGGTGACGGTGATGTAGATCGTCGCGCGGGCACCTTGCGTCGGCGTGCCTGTCTCTGCCGTGACGGCAATGGTGAAGCCGTTTTCATCGACAGACACCAGTGACATTCCGCCCTTGACGCCATTCTCCGCCAAGATAGGGGATGCGATGGCGTTGGCCTCTTTGATCATGCCATTCAAAAAGGTCTTAGGGTTCTTCAGGAGCACCGTTTCCGTGGGGAAAGAGCCGGCCGGGATATCCATTGTATAATACATGATTTGACCGGTTGCCGGATTCAGGGCCCAACCTGTGGCCGATCCCGAGCACGTCATCAAATAATTGCCTTTCTGCAGGCTGCTGACGCCGAAGGGCAGGGACGTCGAGCCGGAGGGACCGCGGCACGACATCAGATGCTTCGTGGTCTTGCCCTGGTAGGTCACCTCAAAGCGGGCGACGCCTTCGTTAGGCCCCATCCGCAGGGTCAGGATGTTATTAACAGGATCCCAGAGATAATTCGGATCGACGACGGTGCCGAACGTGTTGACGATGGCAAACTCCGGAGCCGGATCAAACGTCGTGACGGCAGGCCATCCCGGCGGGTAGAGCTTGTACTTGACGATCTGGTTCGGCTTGTCCCAGAAATCTTTCCGGGCAAACGGTTCGGTGACGATCATGATCTCGTCCAGACCGGCATATGCCTTGTCTTTGAGGATAATTTTGGAGGCAACCTCCTGGACAGACTTGACGGATTTTCCGGTCGCCACCAGTTTGCTGATGACAGAGTTGACCGGCTTGGCTTTAACTCCTTCAGGCGGCTTGACCCATGTTGTGACCTGTGTCAGCAGCTTGACTGAAGCGGCCGTTTTGGTCTTGATCGAACGGTGGCTCTTGCCCAGCGCGGCTATCAGATCAGGATCCAGCAGGTCGGCCTGTATCTCGGCCATCAGCTCGCCGACAGCCTCTAATATTTCGGCGGCCTCATTGATTTTCCCCGTCCGAAACGGAAAAAGCGCCTCCACGACGCCCGACTGCGCCTCATCGTATTTTTGGATTAGCTCTTCCGGCGTCACAGCCCACACGCACTGGCTGAGAGTCATGAAGGCAACCGCGGCACAGAACCCTGCGCT
>JAGOBZ010000414.1 GCA_017999015.1 Kiritimatiellia bacterium | reverse complement strand
TCGCGCATCGGGCGTTTCGTCGCCATTCTGATGGGGCTCTCGGTGGTGTACTCCTTCTTGACGCATCAATTCCAAAGTTACATGTTGATCCGTCTGCTGATCGCCTATTACATCTATACCTCGGCTGAGCGCGAGTACCGCATGGTCCTGATGGAAGAGGGGTCAGCGCGACAGCGCCCGCCTTTCGCGGGCTTTCCTTTCTTCGGCGGAACGGCGTCGGGCACGCCGCCGCCGGATGACGGTAAGGCGGTGGTGAGTCCGCCGCCCTATGCGCGCGGCGGGGCGACGCGCGTGGACGTGCGCAAGGAGTGAAGGGGACGGTTCGGTTTCATAGGGCAGGGGGTTTCCTGAAAGGGGGAGGCGATGCGGAAACGAGGGGGAGTTTTTTTCGCGGGACTGGGCTGGGCCTTCTGCATGTCGAGTGGCCTTGCCGCGATCGTGGAGGAGGCGTTGGATGGACCGATGCGCGAAACGCCTGAATTTGTTTACTGCACGCGCGCACGATATGACGACGGTCACTGGTATGCCAATATCGGTTACTATTGTGACGATGAGGCCAAGAAGGCCTATGCGGGCAATGGTCAGCCCGATGCCGGCGTATTGTACCGTTATAACCTGAAAACCCGCCAGAGCAGCGTGATCCTCGACGCGCGGGGTGGCAGCGTGCGTGACCCGCACGTCGATTATGACGGACGCACCATCCTCTTCTCCTACCGGCCCGCGGGGACTCATCACTACCACCTGTATGAAATTCAGTCCGACGGGTCGGGCCTCCGGCAGATCACTGACGGCCCATGGGACGATTACGAGCCGTGCCGCCTGCCGGATGGCGACATCCTGTTTGTCTCGACGCGCTGCAAGCGCTGGGTGAGTTGCTGGTATACTCAGGTCGGTATCATGTACCGCTGCCGGCCAGACGGTTCCGGCATGCGCTGCGTTTCCGCCAATATCGAGCACGACAACACGCCGGCGGTCCTGCCGGACGGGCGCATCCTCTACATGCGCTGGGAGTATATCGACCGCTCGCAGGTTGAGTACCACCATCTCTGGACCATGAACCCGGACGGCACCGGCGTTAATGTCTACTTCGGCAACATGCACTCGTGGACGGTGATGATCGACGCCCTGCCGGTGCCCGGCACGCAGGAGGTGATTGCCAGTTTTTCGCCCGGCCACGGGGCGAATGAACATGAGGGCTTCGCCACACTCGTCTCGCAGCAGCGCGGCCCGGATGCGCAGGACGCCGCAGTACGCATCAAACACACCGGACGCATCCGCGATCCCTATCCCGTCACCCGGGATCTTTTCCTGGTGGCCAAAGGGAAGTCGGTCGCGTTCCTGACGCGCGACGGCAAAGAGGAGACGATCCTGACTGATCCCGTGACGCCGGTCCACGAGCCGCGCGTGCTGCGCCCGCGGCCGCGCGAGCCGGTCATCCCGTCACGCATCACCCCCGGCATGCCCAACGGCCAGTTCGTGCTGCTCGACGTCTATCAGGGGCGCCATATGGAGGGTGTCAAACGCGGCGATATCAAAAAGCTGCTTGTGCTCGAAGCGCTACCCAAACCCGTGAACTTCAGCGGCGGCATGGATCTCACCTCCTGGTCCGGCACCTTCAACCTGGAACGGGTGCTGGGCACGGTGCCGGTCGAGGAGGATGGCAGCGCCTCGTTTCTCGCGCCGGCCGGCCGGCCGCTCTTCTTTGTCGCGCTCGATGCCGACGACCTTTCCGTCAAGCGCATGCAAAGCTTTGCGAACCTGATGCCCGGCGAGACTTTCACGTGCATCGGCTGCCATGAGACGCGCTCCGGTGCCGCCGAGGCCCGCCGCAGCGAGGCCACGCCGCTCGCCCTGCAGCGCTCTCCCTCTGTCATCCAGCCGTTCGAAGACCTGCCGGACGTGCCGGACTTCCAGCGCGATATCCAGCCGATCCTCGACCGCCACTGCGTCACCTGTCACAACCCGCAAAAGCGCGCCGGCACGCTCAATTTGGCGGCTGCCCGTGCACCGCGCTTTTCAAATGCTTACGTCGCGCTCTTGGCCCGCCGGCAGGTCGCGGATGGCGCCAACGGCCTCGGGAACCGCCCGCCGCGCACGATCGGCAGCTCGGCCAGCCCGCTGCTGGCGCGGATCTCCGGCAGCCATCACTCGGTCAAGGTCTCGCCGCCCGAGTGGCGTATGGTCTGGTTGTGGATCGAGGCCGCCGCGCCCTATGCCGGCAGCTATGCCGCCCTGCGCAACACCGAAGAGCAACGCTACTACGGCCACGCGGGCAACAAGATCTTTGGCGAGTGCCGCGATGTTTTCAAACGCCGCTGCGCGGAGTGCCACAAAAACACCGCTGAGCAGAATGTCTCTGGCTTCCCCTTCAACTGGGGGATCAGGCGCGACAAGGAAAAGAAAAAACTGGGGCGGCCCGCCGGCAGTCATGAGCGCATCATCTTGCCGGATGACCCCGCGCGTTTTTACGACGCCGGCGTGCTGGTCGATTACACGCGGCCCGCCTGTTCGAGCCTACTGCTCGCGCCGCTGGCGAAAGCGGCGGGTGGGGCGGGGCGCTGCACGCGCGAGGTCTTCAAGGACACCCGCGACGTGGACTACAAAAAGCTGCTGGCCTCAATCGAGAGCGGCAAGAAGCTGTACGACGCGCGCCCGCCGTGGGGTGCGCCCGGCTGGCGGCCGAATCCCCAGTATGTGCGCGAAATGAAGCGTTTCGGCATCTTGGCCGCCGACTTTGATCCGGAGAAAGATACGCTCGATCCCTTCGCCACCGACCAGGCCTACTGGCGCTCCCTCTGGCCGGAGCGGTAATCGGTTGCTGACCGGACCGGCGTCAGGTGATCGACGCCTTCGAGGTGCGGATGGCGCTTGAGTCTTTCGCCATGGAGCGCGCGGTGCGAACCCTCACCAAAGAGAACCGCGCGGAGCTGCGCAAGGCGTGCGAGACGATGCATGCGACGCCGCGACGGCCGCCGCGGCCCGGAGCGACCGCGCCCCCAGCGGCCCGGTGCACGACGCGCTCTCGCAACTCACGGCCTGTGTGGCCCCTTTCGGTTTGAATATGCGGGCCAATACGGGCATACCTCCACCGTGAACGTGAGTGATCAATATCGGGGGAATGTGGCAGCTTCGGCCGTTCTGATGGATATCGGCATTGAATGGATGCGGCAGAACATCGTGTTTGACGGTTGGCGCCGGATTGCCATTCGATAGCGGTGTGTGGCATACTCGCCGATACATGGGTTGTATGTCTCACATCATGCGGCGATCACTCAGGCTGGCTTTGGTGCTTCTGGCGCTTATGCCGGCGCGCGCGGCGGTCACGATCAGCGAGTTTGTCGCCGACAACGACGACGGGCT
>JAGOBZ010000413.1 GCA_017999015.1 Kiritimatiellia bacterium | reverse complement strand
GGCCGTTCAACGCCGGCTATACGATTAATGCTGACACGACGCCCTGGCTGACTGGCGGGCTGGTCCGCTTCTGCTCGGAGAGCAGCGGCTTCACGAACACAATCGGCTCGCTGGCTGGGCCGGGCGGGCTCGTAAAAGAGGGCGCGGACACGCTGATCCTGGCCGGCGCGAGCTTCGCTGGCCCGCTCCTTGTCAGCAACGGCACGGTGGCCGCGACAGGAACGCTGAACGGTCTGAACGCGGTGACGGTGGCCGGCGGGCTCCTTGATCTGGCACCCGGCGTGTTTGCGAAACTCAGTGCGCTGATGGTGACCGGGGGCGTGTTCCGATTGAACACCAACAGTGCGGTGGTGGTCACAGGGAACGACCCTTGGGCACGTGTCGCCGGGGAGGGCGCTCTTGAACTGAATGACGGCGCGCGTCTGGTTTGTCTGGACGTTTCAGAACAAGGGACGGTTGCTTTGACGGGCGGCACGGCCACGGTGTTCCGGGCAAGGATCGGCGGCCTGGAGTTGGATGCAGGGCTTTATCGGGCCGCCGACCATGAAGCGCTTTCCGGGACGGGTGCGTTGTCGGTTGAACTTCAACGGCCGGGGCGGCTGCTCGCGGACGGTTTCTCGCGCGATGACGCCGCACCGACCTACGACAGCCTAGGCCGCACCGAGTCGGGTACCGGTGACTGGATCGAATACATGCCGTTTCAGCGTATCGGGGACATCGCTGCCGTGGTTGGCGGCGAGTTGCATCTGGGCAACGGGAGCAGCGATCCGGCCTTGGCCTTGGCAGCGGCGTCCTGGCCGAACGGCCTGTTCACGACGCGGCTGCGCTTCGTGCGGTCCGGCATATCGGGCGCGACGGTCAAGAACACATGCGGCTTCATGCTGCGGGCGACCCCGGGCCTGCGCACGAACACAGGAGCCGACTTTCTGGGCGCGGTCCATGTGCAGATGACGGCGGCCGGCGGGTTGTTTCTGCGCGAGAACTTCGACAGCAACAAGTATTTCAAGAACCCGTTCACCGGCGCCGATTACCTGACTTACGGCGCGGCGGGTTCACTGCCGGTGACGGTCAATGGTCTGCCCTTCGACGCGGATGGCGACGGCCGCCTCGGCGACAACGAACCGTTTACGTTTCAGGCGCTGCTCTCGGGCAACCGCTTGCAGGTGCTGGTCAACGGCGAGCCGGTCATGGCGCACAACGGCTTTGCCGCCGTCAGCGCGTCGCCCGAGAACACGCCGGGATTTTGGAAGAACCGGGCATCGAACGGAAATGTCGAGGCCCACGACGCCTGCTATGATGATTTTGCTGTGGTGACGTTGCCGTATGTGATCCGCCATGTCGGCCGCTTCGATCCGAACATCGCGGCGGCGGCACCGCGCGAGAACTGGATCTTGGGCGGCAACACCAATTTGGTGCCGGTGAGTCCGGTCACCGAGACGGTCGGCGGAGAGACGATCGACGCGTGGCGGGTTGATGACATCTCGACATCGACGTTGGCCTACTACACCACGACCCTGCTGGACCGGGAGATCGAGGGGGCGAACACGAATGGCTGGCGGTTGACTGCGCGGCTGCGCGTGACGGGTGAAAACGACGCCTTGGACGGTTCGGTGGGCGTACAGATCTCGACAGACAGTTATACCTACTCGCTGAGTTACGGCAGCGATGCGGCCGGCAACGCGCGGGTTCGGGTGAACGGCGATCCGATCATCCACACGGTGGCGGGCGGCAGCGTTTACCACACCTACGAGTTGGCGTACGACCCGGTGTCCGGCACGGCGAGTCTGTCGTGCGACGGCGCCCAACTCCAGGCGGGCATCGCGAAGGGCGGCGGCGCGTACAAGCGTGTTCTTTGGGGCGCGAACCAGTCGAGCAGCACCGGCTGTGCGCACTACGCGCTGATGCAGTTCAGTGTGCTGTGGCCGGATCCGCCGGAGCCGCCCGAACCACCGCCGCCGCCACCGCCGAAGGGGACCGTGCTGTTGCTGCTTTGATGGGTGAAGCCCGGTTCCGCAGGCAGCGTGAGAGTGACGGATGAATATTGTGAAAAAGAATCATGTGAAAATGAGGTGCGCAGGCGTGCTGAGCGTGTGGGCTCTGGGAGCCTTGGTCGCGGCGGCGCAGCAGGACTGGCTGCACGTCTGCACCGATGCGGGAGCGGGTGGATACGAGGCTTTTCCCGATGTGTGCCGGCTGGCCGATGGGCGTCTGATGGCGGTCTTCTACGCCGGTTACGGGCACGTCTCGCTGCCGAACGAATCCCTGACGAACGGCGGGCGCATCAGTCTCTGCACGTCGGCGGACGAGGGCCAGACTTGGACGGCCGCGCGGACGCTTTTCGACGGGCCGTACGATGACCGCGATCCGTCTGTCACCCAGCTTCGCGACGGCCGTCTGGTCTGCACCTTCTTTATCTTGAAGCCGACCGGCGAAACCTCCTATACGGGGCTCGGCACGTTCGCGGTGACCAGTGCCGACAGAGGCGTGACGTGGGACACCGTGCCGCAACAAATCTCAGCCGATTACTACTGTTCGTCGCCGGTGCGCGAGCTGGCGGACGGCCGCCTAATTCTGGGACTCTACAGGCAGACAGCGACAGAAGCGTGGGGCGCGGTGGTGTTCAGCGAGAACGGCGGCACGACCTGGAGCGCGCCGGTGATCATCCCGACCGGCGGCTTGCGGTATGAGGCGGAGACCGATGTGATCGAGCTGAAGGACGGAGCGCTGTTCGCCGCGCTGCGCGGCCAGAACCACTCGGGCTGGTCGGTCAGCCGGGACCGGGGCCTGACCTGGTCGACCGCCGCGCTGTTCGGCTTTCCGGGACACTGCCATTATCTGCACCGTGTGCCCGGCGATATCATCCTGATGGCGCACCGCCTGCCGGCCACAAGCCTGCACGTCAGTCTGGACGAGGGACAGACCTGGAGTACCAATATCGTGGTCGATACGGTCATCGGCGCCTATCCCAGCATGGTGACGCTGAAGGACGGCTCGACGCTGATCGTGTATTACGAAGAGGGGACAGGTTCGAGCCTCCGCGCGAAGCGGTTCCGGGTGACGCCCGCGGGCTTTCAGTGGCTTTCGCCGGCATCCGGCTGGCCGACGGTCCGGGCGTATTTGAACGCGAACGGGGGACGATGGACCAACACGGCCGATTGGGCGGACGGGATCCTGCCGGGTCCCGGCGAGATCGCGGATCTGTCGCTGGCGACCGGCGAATTGATGTTGACGGGTGATGTGACGGTCGGCGAGATTCATTACAACCCGGTGTTCAGCGGCACTACCAACAGGCTCACGATCCTGTCTGACACAGGTGCGCAGCAGTGAAAGAAAGGAGATGGTTGGCGATTGGCAGTGCCCG
>JAGOBZ010000412.1 GCA_017999015.1 Kiritimatiellia bacterium | reverse complement strand
GCTCACCGAGCTGGTGTTACCCGCCGCTTTGAGCGAAATCGGATACGGCGTGTTTGAGGGGTGCACGGCTTTGGGCACGGTCACATTCGAAGGGGCCTATCCGCCAGGCGTCAAGGGGGATTGCTATGGATGGAACCCTGACAACAGCGTGGCGACCTCGTATGTCTATGCGGCCCATGCCGCCAGTTGGGAGCCGCACGTCGCGGACGGCCCGCTGGCGGGCGGCGATGCTCTGTGGCAGGACCGTCCCATCCGCCTGCTGGCGAACCCCGCGACGTCTGTCACCGTGACGCTCGCAGGTGCGGGCGGAACGTTCGACGGAGCCTCCTCCCTGGTGCGCGGTTTTGCCGAGGCGTACGGCGCGTTGCCGCTGCCCACCCGCGCGGGCCACATATTTGACGGTTGGTGGACAGGCCCTAACGGCGCAGGCCTCCGAGTGGACGCGGCCTCCGCCGTCTCCTGCGTCCGCGACCACGCGCTGTACGCCAAATGGCTGGTCGACGTGACGCCTGAGGCCTCGGCCGCGCTCGGCACCACCAACCTGACCTGGTACGCCGATGAGGCGCCCCTCAACTGGCTGGCGGATGCTGAGGTCTCCTATGACGGCGACGGCGCGATGCGCAGTGCCCCCGGTTTTCCCGACTGCCGGATTGCCCTGAAGAGTGTCGTCACCGGTCCGGGCGTCCTGCGTTTCCGCTGGAAGGCCTCCTCCGATGACGATGACCATCTCCAATTTTATCTGGACGGCCAAGAGTCGAGGGCAGCCATGCCCGCAGAGACCGCATGGGAGCGGGTTGCGATCCGTGTGCCGGAAGGGGAGCATACGGTTGAATGGGTGTACACCGAGGAGCATCGCTGGTCTGCGGATTTTGGTTGCGGCTGGCTGGATGCGGTGGAGTGGCCCGCCGTGACGAGCACTCCGGAAAACGATTTCTGGCTGTGGGAGAGCGGGTTGTTCGGCCGCGAATGGTGGTCGGAGCCTTTTGCGGCTGCGGCCGACGGGTTCACCGCACGCCTCCAGGAGACCCCGGACGACATCGCGGCGCGTGTCTACCGCGCCCTGATGACGATCGCGAAACTGGCTGAGAATGAGAACCTCCGCGCACTCGTCGCGGAGTTCGGCGGCACCTGGGAGGTGGCGAACCTGCTGTTCTCGGGAGTGTTCAATGGCGATGCCGCGCCCCCCGTGAATGCGTCGGTGGACCGTGCGGCGGCTGAGTGGATGCCCGCGCTGGACGCCGCGCTGGCCGATCTTGAGGCCATCCCGATGGACTGGGGCGGTTCGGTCGAGATGAACGCGCATGACTCCGGCTTCGACGAAACGGTTTTTGTGGATCTCGCCGACGTTCTGCTTGCGAAAGCCTTCCTGTACGCCGCACGCGCCGCCATCCAACTGGCGCAGGCGTACGACCTGACGGCGGATTATGCCAAAACGAATGTGAACGAAATCCTCGTCGCGCCCTACGAGCTGCCGCTGATCGCCAACCCGTTCAATGACCCCGGATTCGCCGCATGGAGCGCAGTGCCAGAGCTTCTTGTCGGTGACGGAGGGGGGCTCCTGTACGCGAAGTTCGCGCGGTCCGGCACGCAGGCGTTGCTGCTGCTGCGCGCCGCAGACGGATTTGAACTGGACGATGTGTACGCCCGGCTCACGGATGAGAACGGTGCGAGACTCCGTTTCGTTCTGAGCGTGGGGAATGTTCAGGAGGATGTGATCACATCCGTTTTGGGTGCGGAATGGTCTGGCACGATCAATGACTTCGTCGAAGTCACGAACGTTGTTCTGAAAAGCGCCGGCACCATTCTGATCGCCCGGGATACCGCGTGGGGGGCGGAGCGCTTTAGTGCTGTTGACGCCTATTGTATTGTGGGCGGCACCGTTACGGGGGGTGGCTACGGGAACGATGGGGCTGACTGGGAATCCAAAACGCGCACCCAGCCCATTCCCCGCTTCCTGGAAGACCATCCCGCCTTCATGAGGTCCGTGCGCGACGCGACGAAACTGCCGCCGGCCAAAGAGGATCTGCGCGCGGCGTTGCAGGCCGCGCAGGGAGCGGATTCGGTCATAACCGGAAGGATGGACCAGACCTGGCATTTTGTCGAATTCAACCCCGCCTTTTCAAACGATTGGGCGATCGCCCGGCAAAAGATCGCCGAGTCCCTGGCCTCCTTGGATGCGCCGTTGCCCGTCACGATCTGCTACACAAATGAAACCGAGGAAGTCATCGGCTACTGGGAAAGGGATGTCTACGAGCCCGACTGGGATTATTACTACGACCAGTTCATCGTGACTGGCGTCGAAACCCAGCGCACGGAAGTCCTCAACCAGACGGAGGTCATCTATCTCGGCGCGCTCTTTGATCAGCCGTATCTGACCCGCGCGATGCTGCCGAGCTTCACGACCGGCAATCTGGTCATGACCGGCACCTTCGCTGATCCGACCTTCGGCGGCGTGATGCCGGCCATGACAGCGGCGGCGCTGGAGGCGAATATCTCGGATCGCACACCCGTCAAACCGGCTTTTGAGGGCCACCGGTTGCCGCCGGAGACCGTGGCGCCGGGCGGCAACGCCACCCTCTTCGTGACGCCGACCGGGAGTCCCGCGCTGCGGTGGCAGATGAGCGACGACGGCGGCGTGAGTTGGGTCGACGTCCCGGGGGCAGACTCAGCCGTGTTGACGGTGTCGGGGGTGGCCCCGGACGACAGCGGCAGGCTGTACCGGGTCGCCGCCACGTATGAGGACGGCACCGCATACAGTGCGCCGACTTCCTTGACGGTGACCCCTGCCGGCGGCGGCAACCCGCCGCCACCGCCGCCCGCCACCCTTTTGTCGGATCCCGCCCGGCAGCAACAGGAGTCCGTCGAGCCTCCGAGTGTTTCGTCCGCGTACTCCGGCTTCCTGTATGATGATGCCGGCGTTCTGCGCGGCACCGTGAACGTCACGGCCAAGCCAACCCGAGGGGGCTGGGCCTTCACCGCCAAAGCGCTCATGCAGGCGTCATCGCTGAGTTTTTCCGGCACGGGAGACGCCCCTGACACATGGCAGGCGGGGGCTAAAACCGGCGAGCGCTTGGACGTGACATTGAGTGCCGACACGGTTTTCGGAACCTTGTCCGGCGGTCTGCTCGATGAGACCCTGAACATTGCCGGGGCACGCAACACCTTTGCGGACAAGAAGGAGCCCGCGTCCCAAGAGCAACTACAGGATGTCAAAGGCTTGTATAACGTCGCACTGGTGTCACGTGACCCGGGCCCGCAGGTCCTGGGATACTTGTCGCTCACGGTGGGCAACCGCGGCGCTGTGAAGGTCGCCGGCAAACTGGCGGACGGCACCTCCGTCTCAGGCAGTGCGAAGTTAATGG
>JAGOBZ010000411.1 GCA_017999015.1 Kiritimatiellia bacterium | reverse complement strand
CCGTGTTGAGCGCCTCGCCAGCACCGCTTGGCGACACCGTCATGCCAGCAACTCACGGGTCCGTTCAATCTGATCGTCGTCACCCAGCACCAGGACCACGTCGCCAGCTTCCAGCGTGGCGTCGGCGGTGGGATTCACCTGAGTGACACCTTGCCGTTCGATGCCGATGACACTGACACCGACGCGCGCACGCAGGTTGATCACCCGCAGCGACTGGCCGCATACTGACGAACCCCCGCGCACCTTGAGCCGCTCGGTGTGAATGTCCAGAAGATCCGCGGCCGATTCGGCGGGACCGGTCTCGACCTCCTTGGTCAACACGCCCCGCAAGGTTTCCAGCGACTCCGCGCCCAGTCGCCAAAAACGCTTCCAGCCGAACACTGCGACCAGCAGCAGGACGACCGCCATGATGACGCGCGCCCAGCCCTGCTCTGGCATGATGGTACCGCTCAACAGCACAATTTCAAGGAAGAGGACGACCATCCCCGAGACCGCGAACAACACACGCGTAAGGCGCCGGAACGAGACCGCCCACGAGGTCTCCTGCACCTTGGCCGGGATCAGGATTTCGGCAACGGACGCGCCGAGTGCGCCGGCGCGGAAAAAGGTGAAGATCGCATTGGGGACCGCCAAAAGACTCGCCGCACCCCAAAGCAACATTTTCTTGTTCGCATCGACCAACGGCGAAAGCCGCACGTAGTCCAGGCGCGCCAGCATCCCGGCGGCAATGTAGACCACGGCCACCAGAGCCATCTGCAGCAGCAGCAAGGTCAGATTTAAACGCAGCGCGCGCACTTTGTCGCTCGGCGCAGAGGTGTGCAGAAAGCGCTCGGCCCAGTTGGCATAGGTCTCGAGATACTCCTTCCAGCGTGCAGGCAGCTTGCGCTCAACCCAGTCCGAGAATGGATCCGAAGCCCGCATCAAAATGGGATTCAGCAGCGTGGTCAGGACCGACACCCCGACCGCGATCTGGTAGAGGGAGCTGTCGACCACCCTCATCGTCAGTCCGATCAGCGCCACCAGATACGCGAACTCGCCGATCTGCGCCAACCCGATGCCAGTCTGAATGGCGTTTTTCAGATCCTGACCGGTCAGCAGCGAGCCGAGTGTGCAGTTGATGCTCTTGCCGACAATCACCACCAGCGCAAGCCCGAGGATCGCCGGCCCATTTGCCAGCATCTGAGCCGGATCGATGAGCAGACCGATGGTGACAAAAAAGATCGCGCTGAACATCGTACGCAGCGGCACGCACTGCTGGTAGATACGCTTCAAGGGCTCGGATTCCGCGCCCATCACCCCGACCAGAAAGGCGCCCAGCGCCAGGTTGAAATCGAGCCGCGCGGCGATGAACGAGACGAGGAAGCAGATGCCGAGCATTGTCAGGAGCAGCGACTCGTCATCCCGCAGACGGCCCACGCGGTTCAGCAGACGCGGCACCAGCAGCAGACCGAACACTGAAACACCGGTCAGAAAGAGAAGCAGCCCGCCCATGCTGTAGAGCATCGCGCTGAACTGGACATCGCCCGATTTCACAAAGCCGGTCAGCAAAGCGATCAGGCCGACGCACAGGATGTCCTCGGTGATGGTGATGCCGAAAATGTATTTGGTGAAGCGGCGCGCGCCCCACCCCATTTCCTGGATGGTCTTGGCCAGCAGTGTCGTCGCGGAGTCGCTGATTGCCGCGCCGAGAAACAGGCTTTGCGCCGACCCCCAACCGAACACCTTGGTGCCGATAAAATGGCCGACCCACGTCATGAGCACGATATCCAGAAGCGCGGTCGGGAAGATGACATGCCCCACCTTCTTAAGCTTTCTGACGCTGAACTCCAAGCCGAGCGTGAACATCAGGAAGACCACGCCGATCTGGCCGAGCACCTCAATGCTGCCCTGGTTGATCACCAGCGAACCGCCGAAGGTGTACTTGCCGATCACAGCACCGGCCAGGATATAGCCGATGACCTTGGGCCAGCCCGCGCGCGTGAAGAGCGCCGACACCGCGCCCGCCGCCGTCAGGATCACCGCCAGGTCTTGGATGAACGACGTTGTGTCCATTAGATTGCCTGAGCCTTCAGATCATACGCTTTGCCGCCGGTCACGCGCACCGGAATGAACATCCCGGGGCGCACGTCTGGGGGCACGCCGGTCACGTGCGTCTCGCCGTCCACATCCGGGGCCTGCCGCGGCAGGCGGGCGATCCAAGCGCGGCGCTCGCGCCGCAGCAGCAGCGCCGTGTCCGCGCTGCCCACAAGGGCGCGCGCCCGTTCGTCCACGATCGCGCGCTGTGCCGCCATCAGCCGGTCGCGGCGCGATGCCGCAACCTCCGGATCAGGCACGTCTGCCATCTCGAAGGCCGCTGTCTCCTCTTCGGGCGAATAAACAAAAACGCCGAGATGATCAAACTTCGCCTGCTGCACATAATCCAGCAAATGTGCGAAGTGCGCGTCGGTCTCGCCGGGAAACCCCACCAGGCAGGTCGTGCGCAGCACGACGCCCGGCACGGCTTGGCGCAACCGCTGCGGCAGCTCCTGGATTGCGTCGACCGCCTTGCCGCGGTTCATGGTGCGCAGGATGTCCGGATGGCTGTGCTGCACCGGCAGGTCGAGGTAGCGGCAGATATGGCGCGAGCTGTTCAGCAGCGCCAGCAGCTCATCCGTTACGCCGGCCGGATAGCCATAGAGCACGCGCAGCCAGAATTCGCCCTCCAGCGCGTCCAGACGGCTTAGCAGCCCGGTCAGGTTCGCGCCGTCCTGACGGTCCGCCCCGTAGAGCAACGAATCCTGCGAAATCAGGTTGACCTCCTTGACCCCGGCCGCGACCATGCCGCGCACTTCTTCCACAAGTTCGTCCGCACCGCGCGAGCGGAAACGCCCGCGGATATTCGGGATCGCGCAATAGGCGCAGCGGTGATTACAGCCCTCCGCGATTTTGAGATAGGCGAACGGTCCGCCGGTAAAGAGCAGCGTCGGATAGAGCGGCGCATACAGGTTGCACGCCTCGCCAGGCGCCGCGACCACGCCCGGGTGACGACCGGCCGCCACTTGGCGCACGATCTCGCCGACGCGTTCCAGCTCGTCCACACCCAAGAACGCATCCACGTCCGGAAAGGCCTCTTGCAGACGTTCGCGGTAGCGTTGCACCATGCAGCCGGCCACGATCACCGCGCGGCATCCGCCCTCACGCTTGTAGGCGCAAGCGCTCAGGATCACCTCGGCCGCCTCTTCGCGGGCCGGCTCGATGAACGCGCAGGTGTTGACCAGAATCACGTCCGCCGTTTCGGGCGAGGGCGCGAGCGCGATCTGGCCGCGCTTGAGATAGCCCGCCATCACCTGCGAATCCACGAGGTTCTTGGCGCACCCGAGACTGATAAACCCTACTGAAATTGGCCTGTTCTGCCCTGCA
>JAGOBZ010000410.1 GCA_017999015.1 Kiritimatiellia bacterium | reverse complement strand
GTCCAGGTATGAGAGCGGTGATGGCGTTTGTGGTGGCGGCTGTGGCCATGATGATGCGGTGCGGAGCTGACGATGTCGGCTTTGCGGCATCCTCCCGGCCGGAGCATTTCTTGGGTGAGCCGCTCTGCGAGCCGGCTCAGACGCTCTGGCAGGGACGCGGCGGCTGGGGCGGCATCGTGGCCGCCCGCGACGGCACGCTGGTCGTCTTTCAATCGCCCGGCGGCGGCACCTGCCGGCGCAGCCGGGATGGCGGCCGCACCTGGGATGCGGAGATCCTGCTCGCGCCGGACGCGAAGGGCGGCAACGCGCTGGTCGACGAGACCAGCGGCGACGTGCTCTACGTCAACCCCTGCGCGGGCTGGCTGTTCCGCAGCCGCGACAGCGGCGCCACCTGGACGCGCGAAACATGCGAGCTGCGGCCCGACGGCTTCGGCCTGAAGCCGGGGCTGGAAGGGGTCGGCGCGATGCAGGCCGGCATCACGCTTGCGTTCGGCGCGCGCAAAGGACGCCTGCTCACGCCGGCCCGCATCATGGGTCCCAAGAATTCGAACGATGTGCCGTGGCGTCCGTACCACTACAGCACCGCGCTCTTCAGCGACGACGGCGGCAAGGTATGGCAGACCAGCAAGCCGTTCCCGGTGATGGGAACCGGCGAGGCCACGCTGGCCGAGCTGTCCGACGGACGCATTCTCTACAACTCGCGCGAACACATGAGCCCCGGCAACCGCTTCTTCGCGTGGAGCCATGACGGCGGCGAGCTTTGGATCAACGCGTCGCGCAGTTCTGACTTGCCCGACGGCGTGCGGGGCTCTTCATACGGCTGCATGGGCGGCATGCTGCGCCTGCCGATCGCCGGGCGCGACATTCTCGTTTACAGCAACCTCGACACCGATGCGGGCGAGATGCCGCGCCAAGTCGGGGCCTCCACCAGCAAAGGGCGCGAGAAGGTGAGCGTGTGGGCGAGCTTTGACGGCGGCGCCACGTGGCCGGTGAAACGCCTGGTGTTTGACGGCCCGAGCGCCTATTCCAATCTGGGGGTCGGGCGCGCCGGGACACCGGGACAGGGCCGGATCTTCCTGGTCTTCGAAGCCGGCGCCAAACAGTGCTACGAATCGGTGCGGATCGTCGTGTTCAATCTGAGCTGGCTGCTGAACGGACGCGACGCGGCCGGCTATTTTCCGAAAGCGCCTTAAGAGAAAAACACATGAGGACTTTTTTTGTGCGGGGGATGTTGGCAGGCGCGTTGTGCGTCTTATCAGCGGGCGCGGAGGAGGCGGTCTTTGTCAAAGCCGGCAAGGCGCTGGGACTTTGCGTGGCGGCCCCTGACGCGACATGGGAAGAAACGGGCGGCACGGTGGTGCTGCGCCATCCGAACGCCCTGTTTTACGGCGACCGCATTCCGGAGGGGAACGATATCGTCGTCCGGATCAGGATGTCGGTCGAAGGGCTTGAGCGTTCGGCCGCTTCCGTGGTCATCGATGAGCGTCATCACATCGGGCTTGAGGGCGGGTCGGGCAAGATGTTCCTGGAAGGGCCGTTGTTTTCCGGTCAAAAGATTGAGCGCGATCCGCCTGCGGGCATCCGTAACGGCAAGGTGTTTGAGCTGCTTGTCGTACGGCGTGATGGGGAGTTGACGGTGACGGTCGCCGGCGAGACGATCCTTCAGGCGCGTGACGGACGCAAGCGCTTCGGACCCGTGGCGTTGCGGCCATGGCGCAGCGTGATGAACGTGGTGGATTTCACCGTCACCGCGCCGGCCTTTACCTCCATGACTGACGTCGTGGCGCGCGAAGCCCGCTGGAAGGCGGAGGCCAGGCTGCCGCTGGTCGATCTGTCGCAGGACCCGGCGCGTCAGGTGGTGATTGCCGCGGGCACGCCCGAGGTCTACCAGGGGCATCCGACCACGGTGTCGCTGCCGGACGGACGGACGATTTTCTGCGTGTGGTGCGTCAATCACGGTGGCTCGGCCGGGCCGATGGCGCGCAGCCGCGACGGCGGCCGCACCTGGGAGCGGCTGGACGTGCGCCTGCCGGAAGGCTACCGGACGCATCAGAACTGCCCCAGCATCTACCGGCTGGTCGACGCGCAGGGCAAGGCGCGGCTGTGGGTCTGGTCTGCCGCCAAGGGCACGCGCCAAGGCGCGCCGATGCCCAGCATCATGAGCGAGGATGACGGCGAGAGCTGGCGGGAGATGCCGCCGCTGGGCGAGGCGTTCTACTGCGTGATGACCTTCAGCAGCATGGTGCGGATGAATGACGGCCGTTACCTGGGGCTGTACCACCGGGCCGAGGGGAAAGGTGAAGGGCGCGCGTATCTGGAGGTCATGCAGACGCTGAGCGGTGACGGCGGCTTCACCTGGTCGGAACCCCGATCGGTCGCACGCATTGAGGGCAAAAAACCGTGCGAGCCCTTCGTGTTCCGCTCGCCCGACGGCGGCGAGCTGTGCTGCCTGATGCGCGAGAACACCCACGCGGGCTACAGCCTGCAGATGTTCAGCCGCGACGAAGGCGCGACGTGGAGCGCGCCGTCTGACACGGCTTGGGGACTGACCGGCGACCGGCACATGGGCGTCCGGACGCAGGACGGGCGGCTGGCTATCGCGTTTCGTGACCAGGCGCCGCACTCGCCCTCGAAGGGCCATTTTGTGGCGTGGGTCGGCACTTACGACGACATCCGGCAAGGCCGCCCGGGGCAGTACCGCGTCAAGCTGCTGCACGGCCACACGCTCTTTGATCTCGGCTATCCCGGCATGGAACTGCTGCCGGACGGTACGATTGTCGCGACGACCTACGTGAAATATTGGAACGACGCGCGCAAGCACTCGGTGGTCAGCACGCATTTTAAACTCGCCGAAACGGATGCCTTGCTGCCGAAGTAACGACGGCCTCGGCGAGACCGCCGGGCTGCAAGACCACCTCGAGGGAAAAGCCGCAAGGAGAGGAGAAGAACGTTCAACTCTCAACGTTCAACTTTCAACTCTCAAGTTTTGGACTAACCATCGTATTCACCTATCATGAGAAGTGGATAAGCATCTCATCCTGTACTCCCGGCTGGGAAACCGGAAGAATGTAATCGGTCAGCGACAGGGGTACGCGAGTCGAACGCGTGTTTGATGCGAAGCACAGTCGGTCGAGGGCGGAGGCGGGGAGATGGACGATGGGCTGCGACCGGTTTGTGGAGTGCGGGAGCTTGCTCCCGCTTTCCAAAGCGGCGGCAAGCCGCCGCGCTCCAAAATGAGCCCGCGCTCGCGATTTCCTACTCCCCTTTTCACCAGAAACGCATGCTCTTCGCACTCCCCTCTCGCTAACCGATTACCGGAAGAATTGCATTCACCGATGAGGGAAGGTATGATGGGCCCTGATGTCAGGCAAAAGATTCGACAAGGATGTCCGGAGAAAGTGGGGGAGACG
>JAGOBZ010000408.1 GCA_017999015.1 Kiritimatiellia bacterium | reverse complement strand
CATCCATGTTCTGACAAACAGCAGCACATTGAAGGTGTCTTGGCCGCAGCCCGGAACCACGCATGATCTTTACAACGGCAAGCAGTACGGGCCCGGCCAGACGGTTGAACTACCGGTCCGTCAAGGCGAGACGCTGCTGCTGCAACACCGGCCCTCTCAGGGTCCTTCCGCTCACTAACACTAAGTATGGGACACACGCATGAAACGTTCAATCTGGGTCGCCATCATGCTCGCGCTGGGTACCTGCGTGGCAGGCGCGGCGCCTGTGGAACTGGTTTACACCTTTACCGACAAGCGGACCGAAAAGAAAACGGTCGCTGTTGAACCCGACGCCCAAGGCGTTGTGAAGGTCTTGCTCAGGCGGGATGAGTTGCCGGTCGGGCTTGATCATCTGACCGTGTTGCCGGACTTTGCCATCGCCAAAACCGGTGAAGAGGGCTATTTCATCATGCCTAACGGCGAGATGGGCACGTTTCGCGAACGGACTGGCGAACGCACCGCACAGAATTTCATGCCTATGCCTGTGTTCGGCATGAAGAATCCCCGCAAGACGTTCGTGGCGATCGTGACTGGCATGCCGAACAGTTTCACGCTCGTCACGCAAGCGAAAGAGGGCGTGTATACGATTTTCCCGCGCTTTCAGCTTCGATCCGACCCGCCCACTGAAGACATCGCGATCGCCTATCATTTGCTGAGCGGCGACCAAGCCGACTATTCCGGCATGGCCAAGGTCTACCGCAACCATCAACTTTCCCGCAAGGCCTGCATACCGCTGAAGGAGCGCATCAAAACGAGCCCCGAGCTGGCATATGCCACGCGTAGCCTTGCGATCCGCGTCCGCAACGGATGGAAACCGATGCCGACCCCCGTCACCAATCAAACCTATGCGACCGAACCCCCGATGAAAGTGGCGGTCACCTTTGACCGTGTCGGCGAGATCTTGGACGAGTTCAAACGGCAAGGGATTGAGAGCGCGGAGATTTGCCTCGTTGGCTGGAACCGGATGGGCCACGACGGGCGGTTCCCGGAACTCTTTCCCGTAGAAGAACAGTTGGGCGGCGAGGCGAACCTGCGGAAGCTGATCAAGAAAGCCCAGTCCATGGGTTTTCAGATTGTCTGCCACTCCAACAGCCACGACGCCTATATGGTCGCGAACACGTGGGACGCCGAATACATCGTCAAGGGGCTTGACGGTACGACCTTCCAAAATTATCAGATCTATGGCGGAGGCCGCGTATTCCCCGTCTGCCCGCAGCGCGCCTTCGAGCGGTTCGCTCAGAAGGAGCTGCGGGAGATTGCCGATCTCGGCTTCCGAGGGTTGCATTACAATGATATTCTTACTGTTGTTCAGCCGAAACGCTGTTTTGGTCCGCGGCACCCGCTCACCCGGAGGCAAAGCGCGCATTGGATCGGCAAAATTCTGGGCGAAGCGCGGTCTGTGATGGGGGGAAGCGCGTCCGAGGGCGGACATGATTTCTGCTGCGGGCAGTTGGATTACGCCCTCTACGCCTCTGTCCCGGCACCCAAACCAGACCCCATACCCCTGGTTGATCGCTTCGTGCCGTTCTGGCAACTGGTCTACCACGGCATTATTCTGAACAATCCTTTCCCGACAACCTGCAACTACACGATCAAGAACCCTGCCACGCGCCTGATGTTGACCGAGTTCGGCGGGCGTCCTTTCTTTTACTTCCATTCCAACTATCGAGACAACGGCGACGCCTGGATGGGCGTGGAGGATATCACCTGCGAGAGCGACGAAGCGCTGCGGGCCGGCGTCGCCAAAATCAAAGAGGGCTATGACGAATTCACGGCGCGCGCACACCTGCAAACCGAATTCATGGAGCGGCATGAGGCGCTGGATACGGATGTGTTTCGGACCGCATACGCCAACGGGACAGAGATCGTCTGCAACTATCGGCAGACCCCCTTCGTCTACAAGGGACGGACGGTTGAGCCGCTGCGGCATATTGTGATTGAACAGTGAGTGTAAGGAGATCGAAGGATGAAGCCTCTGGTGGTAAAAAAGTTGAGCGCCGTGCCGGGCATGCGTCTGTCCGACATCGCTGAACGTCTGAATGCCGAGACAACGGAGAACCGCGTGGCCTGCGTCAACTGGCCTCAGTTTTCTGAATGCCCGCAGGTCTCGTTCCGCATCGGCCATGCCGGTGACGAACTGTGGCTGGCGTTCTCGGTGCGCGAGTCGCGTGTGCTGGGGCAGCAGACACGCGTTCACGGCGATGTCCACATGGACAGTTGCGTCGAATTTTTTATCACGTTCGACAACGCGGCCTACTACAACCTCGAAATGAACTGCATCGGCACGCCGCATCTGGGATACGGGCCTGGGCGTGCGAACCGGAGGCATGTGCCGCTGCCGCTGATGCAGAGTCTGGAGATCGAGACTTCGCTGGGGCGAGAGCCGTTCGCCGAACGGGTAGGGGATGTCACGTGGACGCTGACGGCGCGCGTGCCGGTTGCCTGTTTCGCTTTTGACGCATTGACCGACCTGAGCGGTCGCACGGCGCGGGCGAATGCCTATAAGTGCAACAGCGGTGCATCGGTCAAGCACTACGTGACGTGGCGGCCGGTCCATACGCCGGCGCCGGACTATCACCGGATGGAATTTTTTGGTGACATTCGATTTGAATAAACAAGGACTCGCCCTATGCTGACGCTCGTCGACTGGCTGATTATCGTGTTGTTTTTCGCGGTGCTGATCGTGATCGGGGGCATCACCTCCCGGCGCGCCGGCTCCAGCTCCAAGGAGTTCTTCCTGTCGGGCAACGCCATGCCGTGGTGGCTGCTGGGCATCTCGATGTGCGCGGCGACCACGTCGACCAACTCGGCGAATCTCTTCACCGAGATCATCCGCAAGAACGGGATCTCCGGCAACTGGGTCTGGTGGGCGTTCCTGCTGACCGGGATGCTGACGGTCTTTGTTTACGCCAAGCTGTGGCACCGCACCGGCGCCAAGACCGACATCGAGTTCTACGAACTGCGTTACAGCGGCAAAGCCGCCGCTTTCCTGCGCGGGTTCCGCGCCCTGTATCTGGGCGTCTTTTTCAACACGATCACCACAGCTCTGGTGATCCTCGGCGCCATCAAGATCGGCGTTGTGATGTTCGACATCTCTCCGTTGGCCATCATTCTGATCACTGCGGTCGTCACCGTCATCTACAGTGCGCTGGGCGGCATGCGCGGCATCGTCATCGCCGACTTCTTCCAGTTTGCCGTGGTTCTGATCGGCTCGTTGGCCGCGGCAGTGTTCGCCGTCAGATTGCCGCAGGTCAACGGCGTCGCCAACCTGTTCACGCATCCGGACATCGTTCCGAAACTGCGGTTCCTGCCGGATTTTGCCGACACCGACCTGCTGGTCTCGGTTTTCATCATCCCGGTCGCGATCCAGTGGTGGAA
>JAGOBZ010000409.1 GCA_017999015.1 Kiritimatiellia bacterium | reverse complement strand
TTTCCGAGAAACGTCCCGGGTGCCGCCTTGACGAAACGGTTTCCCGCGAACGCGCCGAACGAGACAGCGCCCCCGATGAAGAAACGACGTGAAAGTTTCATAATTTCCCCAATCCTTATCTTTTTCGGTCGCGCGCGCGACCGGCCAGTGCAACACCTGATGTTTTGAAAACGGCCACGCGGTGAAGTACACTTCCTTCTTGTGATGAACAAGGAAGGAGACTAAGTGTCTTACACGCGCGTGACCGAGATAGAGCGTAGCCAGATTTACGTTTTGCGGCAAGCCGGAAAGGGCAACAACGAGATCGCCCGGATCATCGGCCGGGACAAGGGCACGGTGAGCCGGGAGGTGAGGCGGAACAAGGGTTTGAAAGGTTACCGGCACCAGCAGGCGCACAGGAAAGCCGAAGAGCGTGCGGCGCGCCCGGGGCCGAGGCGGTTCACGGAAGAGGTGAGGCTGGACGCGGAGGAGAAGCTCAAGAAGGGCTGGACGCCGGAGCAGATCTGCGGACGTGCCGAACTCGAAGGGCGGCCGCATGTGTGCAAGGAGACGGTCTACAAGTACGTCTACGCGGACGCCAAGGCCGGCGGCGAGCTGTGGAAGGAGCTTGTGCGTGCGAAGCGCAAGCGCAAGCGGCGCTGCCCGCGGCAGGAGGGGCGCGGGCGCGGACTGATCCCCGGGCGGCGCGGGATCGAGACGCGCCCGCCCGAAATCGAACTGCGGATCACGGTCGGGCACTGGGAGGGCGACCTGGTGGTCGGCGCGCACGCAACCGGCTACCTGGTGACACTTGTGGAACGGGTGACGCGCTACACGCTGGCGGGCTGGTCGGCCACCAAGGAGGCCGACGAGGTCAAGTCCGTGGTCATCAGGCTGCTCGCCGCCATCGGCGTCGCCTGCACGGGGATCACATTCGACAACGGCAAGGAGTTCGCCCGCCACGCCGAGATCGCAACGGCCTTGAAGGCTGACGTCTTCTTCGCCCGGCCGTACCATTCGTGGGAGCGGGGTACGAACGAGAACACGAACGGGCTGATCCGCCGCCTGTACCCGAAGAGCGAGTCGTTCGCGGCCATCGGCGAGGAGGATCTGCGGCGCATCGACACGTTCCTGAACGACCGACCGCGCAAGTGCCTCGGCTGGAAGACGCCAAGGGAGGTGATGGACGCCTTCCTTGTCTCAGCCGCTTGAGCGGCACCGACCGGTAAAGGGAAGCTTCTTCTTTCCCATCCCCCGCCCCCCGCCCGTCGGAATACCGCCGGGCGGGGGGCGGGGGATGGCGGCCTCGTTGTGCCCGCACGGCCCCGCACCGTCGCTCCGCTCCTCCCGTGCCACGGCTCAGCCCCGATTCCCCTTGCCTACACCCCACCCGCATGCCACACTAACACCGGTTTATCACCTGAAGGACCTCGCGCGCCCGCCGGCCAGTGGCCAGTGTTGCACTGGCCACTGGCCGGCGGGGGTTTCCCCTTCCCGACCGGCAGACGGTTTTACCTTACGTTTTTTGAAGCACGCCGTCAACGCCGGGCTTCAAGAAACGCCCAAAGACGGTTCCGGGCGCATGGCGGTTCGTTGGGGAGACCTTCCCGTGATCGAAGTGCGCTTTCATGGATGCAGTCTACTCTGGCGAAAGCCTTCATGCGCCCGTGAACGACCCGTGCGCCGCGGGAGTTTTGGTCAGCGATCAATGCGGGTGCCCTTTTTGCGGCTGGGGTGATCTGGCGTGTCGCTTGTGCGTGCCGTTGCGGATGCGAGCACCCGGCGCCGTTTCAATAACGAAGGCATCGTGCTCGGACAGATCGGCGTCGAGATCGCGGCCTGCAAGACGATGCTCTACGAGGCGGGATTCGGAAACCTTTTGACCTCACCGGGGAAGGGTGTTTCTCTGGCCGATGGTTACCGACACAAACCATGAGCACCAAGACAGTCAGAACCGTTGCCGACATCGCGATATTTGTCACGATCCTTCCGTCGCTGCTGGTTATCGCTTTCTAGATGAAGGTTTGGCCCGGTTCAGCGAAGCCAAAAATGAACCGATGGGGGCTTTTCGGCGTTCTCTTGTACGATTACTCAACGGGAGAGGAAGAAAGCGCATGGCGGACGAAGGAACGATGGCGTTAGAAGTGTCAGGCCTGAGCAAAGGGTTCGGCGAGGGCGCGAGCCGGATCACCGTGCTCGACGGCGTGAACGTCGCGCTGCAGCGGGGCGCGTTCGAGGCCGTGATGGGGCCGAGCGGCTCGGGCAAGAGCACGTTGCTGCATCTGCTGGCGGGGCTGATCACGGCGGACGGTGGCGAGATCCGTGTGGGCGGCACTTCTATCCGCGAGCTGAGCGACCACGACGTCACCTGCTTCCGGCGGCGCCGCATCGGGCTGATCTTCCAGGACTTCAATCTGATTCCCACGCTCACGGCCGAGGAAAACATCGCCTTGCCGCTGCTGCTCGACCGGCAGAAGCCGGACGCCGCGCAGATCGATGCGCTGCTGGCACGACTCGGCCTGACGCACCGGCGGTCGCATGTGCCGATCAAGCTGAGCGGCGGCGAGCGGCAGCGCGTGGCGATCGCCCGTGCGCTGGTGACCCGCCCGGACCTCGTGCTGGCGGACGAGCCGACCGGCAACCTCGACTCCCCGGCGGGGCGTGCCTTCTGCGAGCTGCTGCGCAAGATGAACGAGGAGGAGGGGTGCACGATCTTCATGGTGAGCCACGATCCGGTCGTGGCTGCCACCGCCAAACGCGTGCACCTGCTGAAGGACGGACGTTTCGTCGACGGCTTCGACACGGGCCATGATGCCTCGCGCGTGTCCAACCGGTACTTGGAAACGATGAAGTCATGATCCTCAAACTCGTTCTCAAAAGCCTTCCGCACGAGAAAGCGCGTTTTGCGACGGCTGTGCTCGGCGTGGCCGCCGCCACGGGGCTGGTCGTCTGGTCGCTGGGCCTCGCAACGACGTCGGCGGGGCAGAGCCGGGAGAAGGTCAGGCGCATGACGGAGCCCTACTCCTGCTGGGTGTCGACCGGCAATGTCGGCATCCGGATGGACCGCAAAGCCATGATGAAGCGGCCGGGGCGCTCGCCGTTTGCGCAGCCGGCACAGGCGCTTCCCGACACGCTCGTGTCGGCGGTCCGGGCCTTGCCCGAGGTCAAAGAGGCCGCCGCCTTCAAGACGATCCGCACGGTGTTGGACTTCCGTCCCGGCGGCCGCGTGATGCAAGGGCCGCCGCTGATGACGGTGATGGCGCTGGCCTCGACCTCGGGCTGTCCCTATGCCGCCGCCACCGTCACGGGGCGCTGGCCTGATCCGGCCAGCGACGAGCCGGAGGCGGCGGTCTGCACGGCCGTCTTCACCCCGCGCCGGCTGGAGGCTCCGCCGCTCGGGTCGACGCTCGTGCTGATTACGCCCTCGGGAACAGTGAA
>JAGOBZ010000407.1 GCA_017999015.1 Kiritimatiellia bacterium | reverse complement strand
GATCTGGAGCCTCGTGTTGGCATGCGTCGCCACCACATACGGCCGCGAACCGCTGTCGGTCAGAGTCGAAACGACACCGGGAGGGCCGCAGATTCACGTCGATGGGACCCCGGTGCCGCCGCGCTTTTTCTGGGGCTCCGAAAACAGCGGACGCATTGAGGCCTGCGCCGACTGGTCGGCGTGTCAGTTCGATTTCACACCGGAATTAGACGCGCCAGGTAATGCCACGCTCCATTTCCGCTTCGCCGACACCGCAGGCGATGTCTGGATCAAAGACCTGCGGATCGTCGACACGGCGACCGGTGCCGACGTGCTGCCGATCGGCAGTTTCTCGTCGGAAGATTCGTTCAAACGCTGCTGGAACGCCTGGCCCCATGGCGCTGAGAATACAGTCGGAACGCTGAGTTTTACCGAGCATGCGTTGCGCGTGGCCCTGCGCGCGCCCGCCGCCGGAGCCACGCGGCCGGACTTTCACCTGCACAGCCAACGCCTGACTTTCATCAAGGCCCGTACCTACCGCTGCTCCTTCACCTTGAAGGCCGCACCGGCGCAGAGCGTGCTGCCCTGTGTGTACCGAGTCGACAACGGGCACCACTCGCGCATCGGCGGACCGCTCGGCTCGTTCTACACGCAGATCGCGCTGGCGCGCGACGCCGGTGTCCATCTGGTTTCATTCTCGGCCCCGGCCTGCTGGGCTCCGCCGGAGCAGGCGCAGGACTGGTCGCCGCTCGACGCGCTCTGCCGCCGCATCATCGCGGTCAACCCCGCCGTCCTGCTGGTGCCCCGCATCAGCGCCAACGCCCCCGGCTGGTGGCTGGAGCGCCATCCCGACGCGCGCATGGTCTACGATGGCAAGAACCCGTATCCGGTCTCGTGCGTGTCGGACCGCGACTACCGATCCGCCGTCTGCGCGCATCTGGAAACATTGACGCGGCATCTGCGCGAAGCCTTTCCCGGCCATTTCGCGGGCGTGCATCCCTGCGGGCAAAACACCGGCGAGTGGTTCTACTACGACTCCTGGGAACTTCCGCTCAGCGGCTACGACCCCGCGACGCGCGCCGCCTTCCGCGCCTGGCTCGCGGCGCGCGGCGCCCCGGACGCTGCGACGGCCGAGCCGCCTCCGCACGCCGCGCGGCGGGCGCACCCCCACGGCCTGCTGCGCGACCCCGCGCGCGAGCGCCGTCTGATCGACTTCGCCCTGTTCCAGCAGGAAGAGATGGCCGACCATGTGCTTGCCCTCGCGGCCGCCTGCCGCCGCGGCTCCGGCGGACAGGCGTTGACGCTTTTCTTTTACGGCTACGGTTTCGAATTCGCGCCGCTGGGCAACGGCGCGCCGACCAGCGGCCATTACGCGCTCGAGAAAGTGCTGCGGCGCGGCGCTGCGGACATCGACATCCTCTGCTCGCCGATCTCCTACACCGACCGCCAATGGCTGGGTACCGCGCCGGCGATGAGCGCCGCCGAGAGTGTGACGCGCAGCGGTATCCTGTGGCTCAACGAGGATGACTCGCGCACATATCTTGATCCGCGCAAACAGGAATATGTCCAGGAAGGCGGACTGGTCAACCTGCAGCAGACTCAGCAGGTCATGTTGCGCAACACCGCGCAGGCCGCGCTGCGCGGCTTCGGCACCTGGTGGATGGATCTGCCCGGCCAAGGCTGGTTCAACGACGCGGCCATCTGGCGCGAGATCGTACGGCTGAGGCCGGTCGACGCGGCCATGTGCCGCAGGCCGCAGCCGTTCACCCCGGAAATCGCTGCCATCATTGACGAGACGAGCATGTGCCACCTGACCGGCGGATCGGCGGTGGCGGCGCGTCCGTTAATCTACGAAGGGCGCGCGGCTCTCGGCCGCTGCGGCGCGCCTTACGGCCAGTATCTGCTGGCGGATGCGCTGGCCGGCAAGGTGCCGGCACGCCTGCTGTTTTATCTGTCAGCCTGGCACCTGGACGATGCGCAACGCCAAGCGCTTGCGGCGCGGCGGCGCGGCGGCACCTGGACGACGGTCGCCGGCTGGTTCGGTGCAAGGGGCCCCGTGCGCGTCTGGTGCTGGGCCCCGGGGTATCTTCGGCCGGGGCGGACCGATCTCGGCGGCATCGCGGAAGTGACCGGATTCACGGCACGTCTGGCGGATGTGGAGACGGCGCAGGCGACACCCACCGCGAACGGGCGCCAGCGCGGCTTGACGCGGACATGGGGGCCGCCAGCCAGGGTGACCCCGCTGTTTACGGTCGAGGCCACAGACGAGGAGGTCTGGGCCACGTATGCCGACGGCTCACCCGCCGTAGCGGTGCGCCGCTCCGGCAACGGCCACGATGTCTTTGTCGGCGTCCCGCAGCTCACGCCCGAGCTGGCGCACACTCTCGCGCGGCTGGCCGGTGTCCACTGTTACACCGCGCCCGGGCCGTCGCTGTGGGCTGCGAACAACCACCTCTCCATTCAGGCCCACACCAACGGCACGGTGCGTATCGACACTGGACGACGCGCACGCGTCGCGGATGCGCTGGACGGCACCGCACTCGGCAAAGGCCCGGTGATCACGCTCGACATGCAGCGGGGCGACGTCCGCGTGTTGCGTGACTGACCCTTGGGCGCATGTGGGCTTGATCCGCAGCACCTCCTCTGAGCGCATTCATCAGTCGGCCGAATATGAGGCCGACAAGCGGCGACGAGCGGATTAAGATTACGATTACGAGAAGGTCTCCCCAACAGAAATGCCAGGCGCCCGTTAAGCTAAAAGGGGTTGATTTTTTGTGTTATTGATGATGGAATGATCTGCACACGAAAGGGAACCGATATGATCCGTCCTTATGTCCGTAGTTCATGCGTGGCAGTGCTTTTGACCTTGGCGACCGTGAGGGCAGTCTCGGCGGCAAACTCCATCTGGATTGGAGGAAACACAGGCTCGTGGGCAGACGCCGCCAACTGGTCGGAGGGCGTACCGCAAACCGCTGCCGACACGGCGATCCTCAACACCGCGGCGACTGTCACGATCCCGGCGAGCATCGCACTGAAAACGCTCCTCGTCAACGCCCCGGCCACGGTCACGGTCGCGTCTGGTGCGACGCTCGCCTTCTCGAACGGCGGCGGCGACGTCTTGACCGCCAGCACGGACTTCACCCTCGGCGGCGACGGCGAGGTCACGGTCTCGCGCAACGGCACGTCCGCCACGGATTTCGCCAACATCAAGCCCGCGGCCGGCACCACTCTCACGATCGCCGCCCGCATCACCGGCACCGCCGGCGCCGGTATCGAGCTGAACTCGGCAGGCACCCTGCTTCTGACGAATCCCAACAACACCTTCACGGGCACGGCCCGCATCTCGACGGGCAACGGCACCCTTGTGTTCACCGACCCCGCCGCGTTGGGCGTGACCGCCGCACGCTCCGACGGCAGCCCGTCCAAGTTTGTCTACGCCGGCA
>JAGOBZ010000406.1 GCA_017999015.1 Kiritimatiellia bacterium | reverse complement strand
GATGTGACGGTCGGCGAGATTCATTACAACCCGGTGTTCAGCGGCACTACCAACAGGCTCACGATCCTGTCTGACACAGGTGCGCAGCAGTGAAAGAAAGGAGATGGTTGGCGATTGGCAGTGCCCGGTTAGAAATAACGCAGAGGCGCGGAGACGCTGAGGCTTTTTTAAGGCGTGGACCGTTTTTTCACCACGGCGACACGAAGTTTTTTAAGAGGGTGTGGACTGGCGCCGCAGGTCGATGGTCGCGGGTCGCCTGTCGTTTTAAAACCACGAAAGACATGAAGATTCATGAAGGGGGAAAGAAAGGCATGACGAAGGAAAAGAGAATGGCGGGCGGTTTTGTGGTGGCGGGGGGCTTGGTTTGTTTGTGTCTGTCTGCGCGGGTAGGGCGCGGGGCTGAGGAGCGGCGTGTAGAGATCGATCTTCGTGACGCAAAAGCTTTTGAGCAATGGCATTCGGGAGACAACCGGGCGCGTGTGGCGGGAGGCGAGCTGGTTTTGGACGGGAGGCAGACGCCGTGCCGCGTTTTCCTGAAGGAGCCCGCTTTCGGCGATGTCACACTGTCGGCGGCGTACCGCGTGGAGAAAAGCGCGGGCGTGATGGCGGTCGGTTTTGTGCTGGGTTCGACCGATTCTGCGACGTCGACGTACGTCCATTTCGATTCCCGGTCGGCGATCCTGTGCCGCGGGGATGGCGAGACCCCCTGGCAAGAGGTCAAGCGGGCCGGCAAACCGCAGGCTCCCGACACCTGGCACACCGCGCGCGTCGAGCGCAGAGGAACGCGCGTGCGTGTGTTCTTCAACGACATGCTGCTGTTTGACGTGGAGTGTGCCGGCAAGCCCGGGAGGGTCGGGTTCTACGCGAGCCAGACCGTCGCGCGCCTGCGCGACATCACGGTGCAGGGGGAACCCGCCGAGTTGGCGGCTCCTTGGCGGAAGATCGAGGAGGTGAAAAACTGGATACACGTCTGTGCCGATGCGGGCGCGGGCGCCTACGAAGCGTTCCCGGATGTGTGCCGGCTGGCGGACGGACGGCTGCTGGCGGTTTTTTACGCCGGCTACGGTCATGTGGCCATGCCCAACGACGCTTTGCCGAAAGGTGGCAGGATCAGCGGCTGCTATTCCGCAGACGAGGGCCGGACCTGGTCTGAACCGTTTGTTCTGTTTGACGGCCCGTACGACGACCGTGACCCGTCGGTCACACCATTGAAAGACGGCCGGATCGCCTGTGTCTTCTTCACGTTGAAACCTAAGCCGGACGGGGCCAAGGGGTTTGACGGCTTGGGCTCCTTCATCGTGACCAGCGCGGACGGCGGCAGGACGTGGGAGCGGGAGCCGCGTCAGATTGCGAAAGCGTATTACTGCTCCTCTCCGATTCGTGAGCTGTCTGACGGGAGGCTCGCGCTGGGCCTCTACAAGCAGGACGCCTCAGGAGCGTGCGGCGCGGTGACGTTCAGCGTCGACGGCGGCACGTCGTGGTCGGCGCCCATCGATATTCCGACCGGCGGCTTGCGGTATGAGGCGGAGACCGATGTGATTGAACTGAAAGACGGAGCGCTGTTCGCGGCGCTGCGCGGCCAGAAGCATTCCGGCTGGTCGGTCAGCAAAGACGGCGGGAAAAGCTGGACGACGGCCGAATTGTTCGGTTTCCCCGGGCACTGCCATTATCTGCACCGCGCGCCGGGCGACATCATCCTGATGGCGCACCGCCTGCCGGCCACGAGCCTGCACGTCAGTCTGGACGAGTGCAAGACCTGGGGCACCAACGTGCCGGTCGATTCGGTCGGCGGCGCGTACCCCAGCATGGTGACGCTCAAGGACGGCTCGATCCTGATCGTGTACTACGAGGAGGGACACGGTTCGAGCATCCGAGCCAAGCGCTTCCGTGCGATGCCGCAGGGGATCGAGTGGTTGACGCTAGAAAAACCGGTGCCCTGACACACGGCGGCGAATGGCGTTCCAATTCAGAATTAGGACCAACCAAGAGAAAAGAGAAGACAGATGACCAAACTGGACATGCGTCCCAGCCGGACGTTGGCGAAGCTGCGTTCGGGTGGCGTTGCGAGCTGTTTCAAATTGAACCTGGCTGATGCGCGCGCGGCTGAAATCGCCGCGCTGGCGGGCTTTGACTGTTTGTGGACGGACCGGGAGCATGTGCCGAATGACCTCTCGGCGGTCGAGGCCTGCATCTGGGCGGCCAAAGCGCATGACACCGATGTGATCGTGCGCGTGTCGCGCGGCGGCTACAGCGATTACATCCGGCCGCTGGAGTTGGATGCGGCCGGCATCATGGTGCCGCATGTCATGAGCCTGGCCGACGCGCAGAACGTGGTGCGCATGACCCGCTTCCATCCGGTCGGTCGGCGTCCTGTCGATGGCGGGAATGCGGACGGCGCCTATTGCGGGGTGGCGTTCAACGACTATCTGAGGCAGGCGAATGAACAGCGGATGGTCATTGTTCAGATCGAAGATCCGGAGCCGCTGGACGATCTCGACGCGATCGCGGCGCTGGACGGCATCGACATGCTCTTTTTCGGGCCGGGCGATTTCAGTCAGGGGATCGGCGCGCCGGGCGAATGGACGCATCCGCGGCTGCTGGAGGCGCGGCGGCGCGTGGCGGAGGCGGCGCTCGCGCACGGCAAATTCGCGGGCACGGTGGCCGGGCCTGCTCAAATCGACGAGTGGGTGGACATGGGCTACCGCTTTCTTTCGGTGGGCGCGGATGTGGTCGGGCTGTCGCAGTATTGCGGCACGCTGATGGGCGCTTTCGCGAAGCGTCCGGAAACCGGCGGTGTCCGCGTGTATGGCGGCTGCGAGAAGGCCCGTTAAATACAACGTTATTATAATTGCTGTTTTATGAACGTAAGGCCACAGGGGAAACTGATATGTTGGGCATGCTTAACGTTTAAGGGGGTTTATGTCAAAAAAGGGTTTCAGCCTGTCAGACGCATTGAAAGTGATGGCAGCTTTGGCGTTGTTTGCACCGGATGCGACACTCGGCGGCCCGCCGGTCACGCTGGAATGGTCTGAAGGGTTCAGCCTGCCGCAGCAGCCGGACGGCCGTCCGGCGGTCGGCGTGGGCGCACCGTTTTATGGGGAGCATGGGGACGTCGCTCTGCTGGCGGGCGGTTCGAATTTTCCGGAGGTGCCGCTGCTTGAGGGCGGGCCCAAACGCTATTATGCCGATATCTTCGCGTTGCCTGCAGGTGCCACGAACTGGGTGGCCGCCGGACGGTTGTCGCAGCCGATCGCGGAGGGCGTGTCGGCCACGACAGGCAAGGGTGTCGTGTGCGTCGGCGGTACGACGGATGGTAAGACCTCCGCGCGCGCGTTTCTGTTGGCCTGGGACGGCGCGCGCGGGCAGGCGGCGGAACACGCGCTGCCGGATTTCCCCTGCCGGACGCGGCTGGGCGCGGCGGCGG
>JAGOBZ010000405.1 GCA_017999015.1 Kiritimatiellia bacterium | reverse complement strand
AGGGATCAGGAGTTGCGCATATCGGGGTTTGACTCTCGCGGCGGAGTTGGTAAACTACTGCGCTCATACGTGATCTTTATCAGTTGTATCCGGAAGGAAGTGCCGCAGTGAGTGTCGTTCAACCGTTGCTCGATCTGCAGGAAATCGATGGCCGCATCCGAGACCTGCAGCAGGAAATCCGTGACATTCCGCAGCGCAAAGCCCAGGAGCAAGAGCGTCTGAATGGCGCCCGCGAAGCCTTGGCCCGTGCGCAGGCGGAATTGAAAAACGCCCAGTTGAGAGTCAACGAGGCGGAATTGGAAGTCAAAGCCCGCCGGGATAAAATCCAGGCCCTGAAACAAAACCAGGTTCTGCTCAAGACGAACAAAGAGTTTCAGATGTACAACCTCGAGATCGCCAAAATCGAGGGCGATATCGAGAACTACGAGTCGCGCCAGATCGCGGCGATGGACGACGTGATTCCTGTCAAACACCGCGTCGCCGAAGCGGAAGCCAAGCTCAAAGAGGATCAGGCGGTCGTTGACAGCTATACTGCCGAATTGGATGAGCGGCTGGCTGCGGTGCAGAACGAGTTGACGGTCACGGAGGTTGAGCGCGCCGATGCGGCCAAGAAGGTGACGCCCCAATTCATTCTCTATTACGAGCGCTTGCGCACCAAGCGTTGGCCCGTGGTGGTGAGCATCGGAACCGATTGCGTCTGCAACGGTTGCCATCTGGTGCAACCGCCATCGGTGGGACAGATGGTGCGGCGCAACCAGGGGATTGTGGCCTGCCAAATGTGCGGCCGCATCCTCTATATGAATCAATGACAGGCACACTCGTAAGAGGGTGCCTTTTTTGATGGGTGCAGTCAGATGGGATGAGCCCCGCCACGAAAGGTTTTTCAATGATTCAGGCCGCCGCGTAGCACTGCTTTGCGGTGGCCGCACGGGGAGCGACCGGTCGCTCCTGCTTCGGCAGGGGAGGAAAGTCCGGACTCCGCAGGGCGAGAGGTCCGGCCGTTAAGGCCGGAGAGGCGCTGCCAGATCGGCGCCGACGGAAAGTGCCACAGAAAACAGACCGCCGGGCGTTCGCGCCGGGTAAGGGTGAAAAGGTGGTGCAAGAGACCACCGGGCGGACGCGAGAGCGCCGCCGCATGGCAAACCCCCTCTGGAGCAAGATCAAATAGGGGACTCGAGACGCGGCTCGCGTCGCTCCGGTGTCATAACCGGATAGGGTTCCGGGTAGATTGCTCAGATGAATGATCGGAGCCGCCTCCGGGCGGTGAACAGAATCCGGCTTATTCGCCCCCGTGCGGTCGCCGCATCTTTTTTCAGAAGTCCCAGCGCCGAGAGGCGCCCGCATCCGGCGTCAATCCGATCCAGTCGATATCGACCGGCTGACGTGCGGCCGGCAGATAGAGGCGGAAGATGCCGAGCGGCCCGTCGGCCGGCAGGCGGAGCGTCACGGTCTGCCACGCTCCGGCTTTGATCGTGTACGGCACGGTATGTTCCGCCTTCGGTGCCGCGCCGGGCTGGAGCCACTCCACTTTGCCGCTGCCACCCGCATCGCCGCGTATGCGGAAGGCCACTGTCGCCGGCCCGCTGACACCGGCGCCGACGCCGAGAAACGGCGTGCCGTCCGACCCGTTCAGGGTGACGATGCCGTCCTTCACGTCAGCCGCGCATCCGCGCGCCTTCCAGCCCTTGAGGCGGGGATCCGCCGCATCGTCCGCGGCCGGCCGTGTGCGCGCCGCGGGGCGCGGCTTGGCCCGGCCTTCATCTTCGCGACGGTATTTCGAGGGATCGAACGCGGGGTTCGGCAGCGGGACCACGGCCTTCGTATCGCGCAGGAACGTTTCAATCAGCGCGTCTAACTCCACGACGCGCTCTGGCTCGCGTGCGGCAAGGTTCTGTTTCTCGCCCAGATCCTCCTTCAGGTTGAAGAGCAGGTGGCGGTGCGTGCCCTTCGCGCCGGCGTGAAAGAGGCGGATAAGCTTCCAGTCGCCGCTGTGGACCGAGACTGCGGGCGGCAACCAGTCGGGCACGCCGGGGTCGTGAGGGAAATATTGGAACACCGCTTGGCGCGGGAGTGCGCCGCCTTTCAGCGCCGGCAGGATGCTGATGCCGTCGAAACGCTGGCCGGGCGCAGCCGGCAGGCCAAGCCCGTCCAAGAACGTGGGATAAAAGTCTTCGCTCTGGATGACCGCATCGCTGCGTGTGCCGGCGGCGGTGACGCCGGGCCATGCGATCACGCACGGCACGCGCGTGCCGCCTTCGAACAGCGTGGCTTTGCCGCCGCGCAGCGGCGCGTTGCTGGTTGGCGTCGTGTCGTCCACCTCGTTGTACATGTTGCCGCCGTTGTCGGAGGTGAAGACGATGAGGGTGCGATCGGCAAGGCCCAGCCGGTCAAGCGCGTCCAGCAGGGTGCCGACCGCGTCATCCATGCTTTCAACCATCGCCGCATAGGTCGGACTGCGCTGCGGGTTCTTGGGGTCAACGCGCGCGCGATGGTTCTCGATGAGCGCCTTTTTTGCGTCGAACGGCGCGTGCACGCTGAACATCCAGTAATTCAGGTAGAAGGGGCGCTCCCTGTGCCGCTCCATCCAGGCGACGGCCTCCCGGGCCATGCGGTCTTCGATGTGCTGGTCGGGCACGCCGGGATCGGGATCGAAGCCGGGGAACTTCCATGGCGCGACAAAACTCCCGGCGGGCCCGGGGCCGGGCCAGTGCGGGATGTCGGTGTCGAAGCCCTGCTGCAACGGCGAGTAGGGTTCGGGGCCGAGATGCCATTTGCCGAAGTGCCCGGTGGCGTAACCGGCCTCTTTAAGCGATTCAGCCAGCGTGCGGTATTCGGTCTTGAGGCGCGAGACCGGGGTGGGCTGAAGCGTGTGTTTGTCGGGCGGGGCCTTCGTGCCCGGCGTCGCGGTCAGCGAGACATGCGGCATGTGGCAGTTGGGCGTGGTGAGGCCCGTGCGCGCGGGGCTGAGCCCCGTCAGGATCGCCGAGCGCGTCGGCGAGCAGAGCGGGCTGGCCGAATACGCCTGCGTGAAAACCATGCCGCGTCGGGCGAGCCGCTCGATATTCGGGGTCCTGTAAAACGTGGTATGCCCATAGAGCGTGGTGTCGGCCCAGCCGAGATCGTCCGCGAGGATGAACAGCACGTTCGGCCGCGGTGCCGCGGCCACCACGGTGCCGGCCGCCAAACCCGCGCACGCGGCAAAGAGCCTGAACCAGCCAGCCGCACGCGCGGCCTGTCGCCCCGGAATGTTTTTCATGGCGGCAGTGTAGGCCTGCGGCTGCGTTCAAAGCAAGAGAGGATGTGTGTGGGGGCAGGGCTGACGCATCTTAAATTTGACTCATACCGTCAGAATTGCGTTTGTGGGAAAGATTAAGATTGGGGGTCAGGCCTCTTCGTAAACTCGTCCATAACTTGAGCGTTGAACGTTACCCCCTTG
>JAGOBZ010000404.1 GCA_017999015.1 Kiritimatiellia bacterium | reverse complement strand
CGCGCCCTCTACGAGAGGGCCTACTGCAAGCGAGGCCAGGCGGAGAACCACATCAAGGCCTGGAAGCGGCACCTCTGCGCCGACCGCACGTCCTGCACGCGTGCCACCGCCAACCAGTGTGAACGGCGGTCAGAATCCGCGTGATTCCGGCCGCCACGGGCGGCGGGCGCCCTGCAGGCGCGGCGTGACGGCGCCGTAGCGGTGCGCGCCGGGAGTAGGGAGTGTCGGCGAGGGTCGTCGTGTGCCGGGTCGGCGCGACGGGAGGCGGTCCGCTGGGCATGATGGGGTAAGCACGGCGCCGGCGAGCATCTTGGCGGATCAAACCAGCGCCGTGCCCCACAGCGTGACGGGCACGCATGCCGGCTGTGTTTGGCGCAGAATGCTGCGCCCGTCCACTGCTGCGATGCCGTGGCGGCAGCGGGATCGCCCCGGCGCCGGCGCGTCTGTTCCGCTGTGGTGGCTGCCAGAGGCTGGCGCTGATCTGCCGGCGCTGCGACCGGGGGAACAGCTACTGCGGCCGGCCGTGCGCGCTCGGGGCGCGCCGGCGCAAGGTACGGGAGGCGGGCCGGCGCTACCAGGGCAGCCCCAAAGGGCGGCGCCGCGCCGCGGCGCGGCAGGCGCGGCAACGGGCGCGGCGAGAAATAGTCACGCATCAGGGTCCACCCGGAGGGCGGCGCGCTGGCCTAATGGCGGCGGGCGCGACGGAGGCTGGTCGCGACGCCGCCCTTCGCGCGGAGCGGGGCGGGCACCGGATGCCGCGCTGCTGCTGGTGCGGTGATCGCTGCCTGCCGACTTGGCGCCTGGGGTTCATGCGTCGCCGCGGCGGTGGCCGCCGTGCGCCCAACACGGGCAACAGGAGGGCCGGACCTTGGTGACATCAGCGGAGACGGAGGCGCGGATCCTGCGCTTCCACCATGTGGAGAAATGGCCGGTCGGCACCATCGCCAAGCAGCTCGGCGTGCATCATACCGTCGTGCGCCGGGTGCTGGCGCAGGCCGGGACGCCGGCGCCGGCGGTGATGCCGCGGCCGTCGCGGATCGATCCCTTCCTGCCGCTGATCCGGCAGACGCTGGGCCAATATCCGACGCTGCGCTCCAGCCGGCTCTACGAGATGGCGCGCGAGCGCGGCTACCAGGGCAGCGCCGACCACTTCCGGCACATGGTGGCGCGTCATCGTCCGCGGCGCCCGGCGGAGGCGTATCTGCGGCTGCGCACGCTGCCGGGCGAGCAGGCGCAGGTGGACTGGGGCCATTTCGGGCATCTGCAGATCGGCCGCGCGCGCCGGCCGCTGATGGCCTTCGTGATGGTGTTGAGCTTCTCGCGGCAGGTGTTCCTGCGCTTCTTCCTGGATGCACGCATGGAGAACTTCCTGCGTGGCCACGCCGGCGCCTTTGCGGCTTGGGGCGGCGTACCGAGGGTCATTTTGTACGACAACCTGCGCAGCGCGGTGCTGGAGCGGCAGGGCGAGGCGATCCGCTTCAATCCGGAGCTGCTGCGCTTCGCCGGCCTGCATCGCTACGAGCCGCGTCCGGTGGCGGTGGCGCGAGGCAACGAGAAGGGTCGGGTAGAGCGCGCCATCCGCTACATCCGCGAGAACTTCTTCGCGGCGCGCAGCTACCGCGATGTCGACGACCTCAATGCCCAGGCCGAGGCCTGGTGCCACGGCCCGGCGGCCGAGCGGCGCTGTCCCGACGATCCCGCCCGCAGCGTCGCCGAGGCCTTCACCGAGGAGGCGCGGCTGCTGCTGCCGCTGCCCGACGCGCCGCCGCCACTGTTCGAGCGCGCCGTGGTCCGCATCGGCAAGACGCCCTACGCCCGCTTCGACGGCAACGACTACTCCGTCCCGCATGTGCTGGTCGGCCGCAGCCTGGTCGTGCACGCCGACCTGCGCGAGGTCCGCCTCTGCGACGGGCCGGTGGTGGTCGCGCGGCATCCGCGCAGCTTCGACAAGGGCGCGCAGATCGAGGACCCCGCCCACATCGCCGCCCTGGTCGCGCAGAAGCAGGCCGCCCGCCAGCACCGCGCCACCGACCGCCTCGCCCAGGCGGTGCCCGCCAGCGCTGGCCTGCTCAAGCTCGCCGCCGCGCGCGGCGACAACATCGGCGCCATCACCGCCGGCCTGCTGCGGCTGCTGGAAACGCACAGCGCCGCCGAGCTGCAGGAGGCCGTCCTCGAAGCGGTCAGCCGCGGCGTGCCGCATCCGAACGCCGTGCGCCTCGCCCTCGACCGTCGGCGCGAGGCCTCCGGCGCACCGCCGCCCACCGCGCTGGTGCTGCCCGAGCACGTCACCGCACGCGACGTGCCGGTGCGTCAGCACCGGCTCGAGACCTACGACTGCCTGACCCGGGATGACGGCGATGAGTGACGCGCTGCTGCAGCGGGCGAAGGCCCTGCACCTGCACGGCCTGGCCGCGCACTGGGCCGAGGTCGTCGGCGAGGCCTGGCTGCCGCGGCTGCTGGACTGGGAGGAAACCGAGCGCACCCGGCGCAGCCTGGAGCGGCGCACGCAGGCGGCGAAGATCGGCGCCTTCAAGCCGCTCTGCGACTTCGACTGGGCCTGGCCGAAGCGCTGCGACCGCGCCGCCATCGAGGACCTCATGCTGCTCGGCTTCCTCGCCGAGGCCGGCAACGCCGTGTTCGTCGGCCCCTCCGGCGTGGGCAAGACGACACTGGCGCAGAACCTCGCCTACCAGGCTCTCGCCGCCGGCCACTCTGTGCTGTTCACCACCGCAGGCCAGATGCTCAGCGACCTCTGCGCCACCGACAGCGACAGCACCCTGCGCCGTCGGATCGATCGCTACGCCAGGCCCGACCTGCTGGCAGTGGACGAAGTCGGCTACCTCTCCTACTCCAACCGGCATGCCGACCTGCTGTTCGAAATCGTTGCCCGACGCCACCAGAAACGCAGCACCGTCATCACCACCAACAGACCCTTCGCCGAATGGCGCGAGATGTTCCCCGGCGCCGCCTGCGTGGTGTCCCTGGTCGACCGCATCGTCCACAACGCCGAGGTCATCGCCCTCGACGGCGACTCCTATCGGCTGAAGGAAGCGCAGGAGCGCGCCGCTCGCAAACAGCGACAGCGCCGCAGCAGCAAGGCCTGACGGCCGCTCACCTAGACCCGTAGGAGCTTGTGCCGGTAGTCCACAGGGGGGACCCGCGCGCCGCGAAGCCGCCATCATGGAGCGAGCGTAGCGGCGCGCGGGGAGTGCCTGTGGACCCACCGGCGCAAGCACAGCGCAACCTCCCAGAACCCAGCAACAGTCGCGCTGCCCTGGGCGCCGGAATCCAGCGCTCCCTCACAACCGACAACAACGAGCCGAGGAAGAGTTCGACGCGGTCGTCGAACAGGCGCGCACGCAGGCGGTGACCGATCAGGCGCGAAGGGACGCTGTAGAACACCTTGCGCAGCACGAAGCCGCCGGAGGAGGTGACGG
>JAGOBZ010000403.1 GCA_017999015.1 Kiritimatiellia bacterium | reverse complement strand
CGACCGCGCCGGCGTTTACGGGTCGCGCGCCTGGCGCCGCCTGGCCGCGAGCCTGCGTCCGGCGCCGTTGTGCTTCGCGCCTGAACCGCCGCGTTTTGTGATCCGTAAGCTGGAGGACAATTTTGACAGCCTTCCCCTGAAGGCGGCGTTCCCGAATGTCACGACGCATGTGGAGAAAAAGGGGGACGGTCTTGCCGTGACCGATGAAGCGGCCTTCTCCGGCAGGCAGTCGCTTAAGGTGCAAGATGCGGAGGGCCTGACCCATGCGTACAATCCGCATTTCACGTTCGGGTGCGCCTTCAGCAACACGGTCGTCGAGAACCGGTTTGCGGTCCGGATGGGGCCCGAGGCTGAGTTCTTCACCGAGTGGCGCGACTATCCAGCCGCAGGGGGCAACGACTACCGCATCGGGCCGTGTCTGATTTTCCGCAACGGCACGATCACGGCGCGCACGCGCCTCACGCGCGCGGACGGCACAGTCGGCGGGGGCGAGGTCAAGGTCGCTGAGCTTCCGGCCGAGACCTGGGCGCAGATTGCGGTGACGGCCACGCTCGGCGGTGGCGATGCGGGACGATGGTCCGTGACGGTTTCCCGTGCCGGTCAGCCTCCGGTCACGGTAGCGGACCTGCGCATGGCGAGCGCGGGCTTTGAGGCCATGGAGTGGCTGGGATTCTGTTCGACCGCCACACGTGCGGCGGCGTACTGTTTGGATGATTTCTTTTTCGGCGAAAAAAAGTGATCCGCCGGTCATTCCCCTGTATTTGCGCGCCGTGACGGGCGCGCGTAAAAGGGATAGTGTGTGCGGTCGTCGTCGGGCCGGACATACCTCCAGCGCCGGTAATTGAGGCACCAGAGCGAAGGGTGTCGACGGATGACGCGCTCGAAGGCCGCGACAAGCTCTTGGGTCCGGGCTTGATCGTCCAGCGTTGAGTCGGGCATGAAGACCTCGCCAGGCTCGATACGATAGCGGCCATCCTTGAGCGGACGCGACCAGGCAAAGATGATTGGCACGCGCAGTTTGCGCGAGAGAGCGGCGGGGGCCAGCGAGACACCGGCCGGCACGCCGAACAGGTCCACCCACGCGCCGCCCTCCCAGACGTGCGTGTGCTGGTCGATCAGCAACCCGATGCTGGTGCCGTGCTTGAGCGCGTACAACAAGTGGCGCAGAGCGCCTTCGGCCGGCACGATCTGCTGGCCGATGGTGGAGCGCAGAGCGGTCAGGCGGTCGGTCATTTCGGGTGAGCCGATCAGTTTGGCGACGGACATCATCGGGATCCCGTTGGCGACGGCTGCCTGCGAAAGAATCTCCCAGTTGCCGAAGTGGGCGCTGACCGTGATGGCCGGCCGGTGGGTGCGTAGTGCGTCGAGCACGGCGGGCGCGAAAGTCACCTGGTCATGGACGCGGGCGAGCGTGTCCCGCGACATCCAGAAAATGTTGGCCAGCACACGCGCCATGTTGCGGTAGGAGCGTCGCACCAGCGCCCGTTCGCGGGCGGGGGTCATGCGCGTTCCGAACATCACGCGCAGGTTGGCCGCGGCGACTGCCTTGCCTCGACAGTCAACCGTGTAAGCGGTGTCGCCGATCCAGCGTGAGAGACGCCGCAACGCATCGAGAGAAAGCGGAGGAATGATGCGCTGCCCCAGCCAGATGAGAAACCACTCGACCGGCCGCCGCATGTTCCTGTAGTAAACCTTAATCCCTTTGCTCGCCATCGCGACAAGAAAGGTAGCACGAAGGACGGGATCGGGAAAGGGAAATCAGGCAAGATTGCGGATGTGTAATGATCCGGTGCGCACGTTTCACCACATGTCACCGAGCGGACCGCAGGGCACGATCTCAATGGTGGCGTCAACTTGCTCGCCCGGTGCGAAGCCGACAACACCGGCCACGACCCGCATCGGCATGTGGTCGGGGATCGTAAAGCCGCGTTTGCGCTTGGTGCCGTCCCAGACGATATTCATGCGGTTGTAGGAATAGTGCTTGGCCATGCGAAGGGCGGTCTCCTCGCTCAGCATCGGTACGGACATGGAGGCGATCAGGCGGTTACCCTCGTCGATGCTGTAGACTGCGACGCAACCGGCGGGGCCGGCCGCTTCGCTGAGCGCGGGCCGCTGCGTGCGGAAGACGACCTTGCAGGCTAGGTCACGGCTGTCAGCGAGCCGGAACGACATCGCCTTGCCCATCCAGCTCAGCGCCTTGTTGTCGAAATTCATGGTGCTGTATTTGATGGTTCCGCGCACATAGGCCCGCAGCGTTTTGGGATAGGCGAATATCCCTAACTCGTCAGGTTGTCCGGGCTGCTTGTAGAGCGCAAAGTCGTGGGCGTAGTTACCGGTGCCCTCATAGCTCCACTTGGTGATTTCCGGTGGCCACTCCTTGTCGTACTCCAGCGGTTTCATCAAGAAGGCTTGGATGACGGGAGAGAGTTCATTCAGAGAGCGCGCGGTCAGATTGCGCGGGCCGCCGGCCGGTACGGTTTCGAGTCGCTCTTTGAGAGCGGCTACATCCGGTACGGGCGGCATGAGGCGAATCTCGAGCCCGGCATCCTGCAGCGTTCGCGTGGCGAAATCCTTGCGCTGCATCGCCACGCGCAGCCTGGTCGCTTCTTTTTTGGCGGACGCGGCCTCGGCGGCCTTGCCTTCAGAGGTGTAACGCGCCTGGAGCATATCCAGTCCGCCGAGATATTTCTCGTTGAGGGCGGTCACTTTCTCGTTCCGCGCCAGATCGTTCGCGGTGCGGCGCGCCGCATAGGCCTCTTGGATCAAGCGCAATGCCTCGGGGGACTTTACGACGTTGTCGGCGGTGAGTTCCGGCACGGCCTCAAAGGCGTCCGGTTCGGCGGCAAGCGCCTGCATAAAACGGCCGGCCTCTTGGCGCACGGCTTCCATGCCGACCGTATCCTTCGCTTCCTTCAACCGTGTCGAAAGACGCCGCAATTCAAGTACGTAATTTTCCGCAAGCGGCAGGAGCGAAGTGTCATAGTCCTTGGCGATTGTCGTCAACCCCGCCCGGTAAGCCGCGTTGAGGCGCGCGGCCTCCGCCGGCAAGGCGACCGCCCTCTCCGGCGCGGTCTGGGCCACAGCCGTAGACAGGGCGAAGCAAAAGAGACATCTTCGGATAAGTCGCATGGCTCCTCTGAAAAAGAAAACCGGCGCGTCACCGCGCAATTCCTAAAAAAACCGAGACAGCTTACACCGCTCAGTGACGGATCGTCCAGTGGATTTCCCGAGGGTGGATTTCCCGAGGGGCGCGTAATCGGTTAGCGACAGACAAGGGGGTATGCGAGTCGGGCGCGTGTTCGATGCGAAGCACAGCCGGGAGCGCGGGCGTCCCCGCCCGCTCTGTGAAAGTCCGCACGCAAGCCAGATACGCCCCCGGTAGGGCGGTCTCGCCGAGACCGCCGCGGACGCCTCGGCGAGGCGTCCCTACCAGAAGCGGTTTTGCGT
>JAGOBZ010000402.1 GCA_017999015.1 Kiritimatiellia bacterium | reverse complement strand
GCGGTCCGGCCAGAATCGCGCAAGGCAGGCCGATCAGGCAGCCGAAGAGGATGACGCGCCCCAGATCCGCGCCCACGAGCTGCGCCACGGCGATCGGCCCCGGCGTGGGCGGGACGAAGGCGTGCGTCACGGCCAGGCCGGCCAGCAGCGGGATCCCGTAAAGCAACAGCGAGCGGCGGGTCTCGCGCGCCAAGGTGTAGACCAGCGGCACCAGGATGATGAACCCGACGTCAAAGAAGACCGGGATCGCCACCAGAAAGCCGGCCAGGGTCATCGCCCAGGTCGCGCGTTCGCGTCCGAAGACGCGCAGCAGCGAAAGCGTCAGCCGCTCGGCGCCGCCCGAGACCTCCAGAAGCTGGCCGAACATCGCGCCCAGTCCCACCACCACCGCGATGAAGCCGAGCGTGCCGCCCATGCCCTTCTCGATGCAGGCCATGACCTTCTCGGCCGGCATGCCCGCCGCCAGCGCGGCGGCCATGCTCACCAGCAGCAGCGAGACGAAGGGCTGCTGCTTCAGTTTAATGATCAGCAGCAGCAGCACCGCGACGGCTGCCGCCACCACCGCCGCCAGATAGGCAGGCCCCCCGATCACATCCCCCATCCCTTCTCCCCTCCTTGCACGTTGAGCGTTGAACGTTGAACGTTGAACGTTCTCTCACTTGCCCCAACTTGAAAGTTGAGCGTTGAACGTACAGCGTTCAGCGTTGCGCGTTCTACGTTGCGCATCCCCTCACTCCCCCGCCGCGCTGCGCGCCACGCGGAAACCAAAGTAGCGGTTACTGGTGCCGCCGTTATAGTCGGGAGTGCGGTTGTTGTTGCGATCCACCACCCGCAGGTAGCCCGCGTCCTGCATCCATGACCCCCCGCGCAAGACCCGGTACGAGGCCGTGTCCGGTCCTTTGGGATCCAGATAGGGCGAAACCGGATAGTAGTCGGCCGACCAGTCCCAGCACCACTCTAAGATATTGCCGATCATGTCATGGAGCCCGTAACCGTTCGGGGCGAACGAGCCTGCCGGGCTGGTATAGGGATATGCGCCTTCGTCATAATCCGGGTGGTAGCCGCGCGGATTGCTGAAATCGTAGTTGGCGTATTTGGCGTCGCTGTAAAAATTCGCGTCGGCGTGCGTGATGGTGTCGCCGTGCGGGAAGCGCAGACCTGCCGGACCGCCGCGCGCGGCCTTCTCCCACTCGGCCTCGGTCGGCAGCCGGTAGCCGCCCGTGCGCCACGCCACGGTCGGCGCGACCTGTCCGGTGCGGTAGACCAGCGTCTTGGCCGCGTCCGTGAAGTAGCAGACCGGCAGACCCTCCATCTCGCTGCGCGCGTTGCACCACTTGACGGCGTCGAACCAGTTGACCGTGTGAACCGGATGGGCCGCCGCCTTGCCGCCGCCCGTGTTGTCAAAGGCGTAGCCGTTCGCCACCGCCCACGTGCGCACGGCGCTCCACTGCGACCAGGTCACCTCGGTCTTGGCCATATAGAAGGCGCTCACATAGACCCAGTGCACCGGCACCTCGGCCGGGCTATAGTCCGACTCGTCGTCGATCCCCATCTCGAAGCTGCCGGCCGGGATATAGGCCATGCCCGCAGGCGCGGCGGGGTCGTCGAGCCGCAGCCGCACCGCCGTGTTGGTCGCCTCGTGGCGCACGAGATCGCGCCAGTCGGCCGGAGCGAGCGACGACGCGCGCTGCACCGTGCAGGTCACGCCGGCGGCCGCCGCGTTGGTCCAGGCGATGACTCCGCTGCCGGCGGAAAACGCCGTGATGCCGGAGCCCGCCGGCGACAGGATCCGGTAAAAAGCCGCCTCCTGCGCGCAGACGGCCGACACCGCGCACGCCGCACCGGCGCAAAGCCGCAATAGTGTTGTTTTCATCGCTGTGTTTCTCCCCTTGCCTGAGTCCGTCATGCGTCTACTTGGCCGAGATAACGATTCGCCCGTCCTCGACGCGCACCGATTCGATGCGCCGCAGGACCGGCGCGGCCTTGGGATTCTCCAGCGCTTTTTCAGCCAGATTCTTGGTGCGGAGCATGCGCATCATCTGCTCGGGCACCGGCTTACCGCGCACGCTCAGCTCGTCCATGAAGACCACCAGACGGCCGGCCACCGTGCTGACGCTGAGCCCCACCGACCCGTTGAGCCAGCGCCCTTTGAGAAAATCCGCATCCACGATCTGGTCCAGCGGCACGCTGGCGTCGCCGCGGATGCGGTCGCCGTCGATCTCCACGTGCAGCCGGCCCGCCAGCTCCGGCGATTTCTGAACCAGCGCGTTGATCTCGCGCGCGGTCAGCCCGATCTGGCGCGCCTCGCCCGCGCGCACCGCCTTGGCGAACGCGTCCACGCGCTGATACAGGGCGTTGCGCTCCGCCTCGGGCAGGGGCGTCACGGCCGGCAGTTCGACCGGCGCAGCCTCGGTATATTGCGCCGTCATGCGGACCAGCGCCCCTTTGACGCCGCGGTAGGCCAGAAAGCCGCCGACCGCCAGCAGCAAAACAACGGTCAGGCAACCGAAACACATTTTCTTGAAGCAGCCCCCCTTCGGAGCTTGAGCGCCGTCTCTGGCCATACGCACCTCCCTGTGTCCTGAACCCCCTGTCAGACCTTAACGCAAAATCCAGGGAACATCGTAACGAAAGCATCCCTTTAACGCAAGGAGAAGGCAAGAGGAATTAGGAGTTAGGATTTAGGAATTGAATGCGAAACCACCCCACAAAAGCAGGGCGTGCCATTGAGTTTGAGCTGCTGGCCAGTCTCGATATGGGCGCGGGAATTTGTGTCTTCATCATGAGGACACAAGTACCACCCTTTTTTGAATCTTTTAACCTCCTTGTCTCCAAGGTATTAAAACTCCTAAATCCTAAATCCTAACTCCTCCTTAGGGGGCGGATTCAACAAAGTTGAAACGCACCCCTCTCCAACTCCTCCTTGGCGAAAAGCCAGCATATCCCCTATACTGTGCGCGTGTCTGGCAAGGGTTTACAACGTATCTGGCTGTTCACGGTGCTTGTGACGAATATCGCCACTGCAGCACCCCCTGTTGTGATCTCCGAATTCATGGCCGAAAACAACGGATTCTGTTACGACGGATTCGGCAATGCCTCCGACTGGCTGGAACTGCAGAACACCACCAGCCGCGCGATCAACCTCGCCGGCTGGTCGCTCTCCGACAATGCGGGCAACCCGGCCAAATGGCTGCTGCCCGCCGTGACGCTGCCGCCTTGGGGAACTCTCCAGATCTGGGCCTCTAACGCGAACCAGACCGATCCGGCGGGCGAGTTGCACACCAACTTCGCGCTGAGTAAAAGCGGCGAATTCTTGGGCCTCTACGACGCCGACCGCATGCCGGTCCACGCCTACAGCCCCGGCTTCCCGCCGCAGGTTGAGAACATCGCCTACGGCATGGCCGCCTCGCTGGTGGACGCCACGCGCCGACTGGTCCCCAACACCTCGTCGGTCCGC
>JAGOBZ010000401.1 GCA_017999015.1 Kiritimatiellia bacterium | reverse complement strand
CGCGACGCGGCCCGAGCGTGTCTTGGCGATGCCGGTGGGGGGCCAATGAAAGGTAGAGGCAGGGTCATATGGCGATTCCTCCGATAGCGGCGTTGGAGATTGGCACGTCGCGTACCGTGGTGTGCGTGGGTGAGTCTGATAACGGCCGCGTCAAAATCATGGGCGTGGGGTCCTATCCCACGACGGGTGTGCGAAAAGGCCAAATGTTTGATTTGGTGCAGGCTCGTACGGGTGTTGAAACGGCTGTGAAGCAGGCCGAGAAACAATCAGACGTGAGTATCTGGCAGGTGCTGATGGCTCTGTCCGGTGGCCATATTCTGTCCACTGTCAATCCAGGGATGTTGACGATTCGCTCGAAGGATCATGTGGTTTCGCGTGACGATATCGAAGAGGTGACCGAGAACGCCAAGGAAGTTCAGCTCGACCCCGAACGGCAGGTGTTGCACACGATCACCCAAACGTTCACGGTGGATGACCAATCCGGGATCGTCAAGCCGGAGGGCATGCGCTGCAAGACTCTCTCCCTGAGCGTCATGGCGGTGCATGGGGTGAAGAGCCGGATTGAGAATGCGGTCAGTGTGGCGAAAAACGCAGATCTGGAGGTGACCGATGTGGCTTTCTCTGCGGTGTGTGCGGCCTTGGCGGCATTGACCACCGAACAGAAACGCAACGGTGTGGTGCTGATCGACCTGGGGGGCGGCACCACGAATTACGTCGCTTACAGCAACGATGTGGTCGTTGCGGTAGGCAGTGTCGCGGTCGGCGGCGATCATGTCACCAATGACATCGCCTTGGCGTTTAACATTCCGCAGAACCGGGCAGAGGAACTGAAGCGCGCCGAAGGGGCCGCGCTGATCGATGTCGAAGGCGGGGCAGGCCGTGTCGCGCTGAAGGCCGATGTGGGGTTTGAGGAACGGATGCTGAACTGTAAGGCGCTGCACACGGTGATCAATGCGCGCATGGATGAGATTTTGCGCGTGGTGCGCTCGCGGCTGCATGAGGCCGGTGTGTTGCCGCATGTCGGCGGAGGCGTGGTGTTGACCGGCGGCGGTGCCTATCTGCGTAAGGTCACCGAACTGGCCCAGCGCATTTTCGGCGTACCGTGCCGCATCGGTGTGCCGGTGAATGTCGATGGTTTTGAGCAGGCGGAACAACCCGCCGCGCTGTGCACTGCGGCCGGTCTTGTCCTGTACGGGCATATGACCTATGAAGACCGCGGCATGCTTGCGCCGGTCAAAAACATCTTTAAAGGGTGGTTTAGACGATGAGTGAAAATCATCAACGTACAGGATTGCTTTTGCTCGGTGTGGGGGGCGGCGGTTGCCGTCTTGCGGCGTCGGTCCGGGCCGCCTACGGAGAGGGCCTGCGCGTGCTGTGTGCCGATACGGACGCGCAGCCGTTGCGCACTGCGGCCGGTGCCGGCATGCCGACCGTGCTGCTGGGCGGATCGCGGCTCTCTGGACATGGTACGGGCGGCGATGCGATTCTCGGGCGTTTGGCGGCTCAGGATGACCTCGAGACGCTGCGTGCCCAGATGCAGCATGTGAGAACGGTGGTGGTCCTCGCAAGTTTGGGTGGCGGCACGGGTGGCGGAGCAACGCCTGAAATCGTGAAGGCGCTGCATGACATGGGCCTGGCTACCGCCTGCTTTGTCACGCGGCCGTTTGCCTTTGAGGGCGAAGTGCGTGCGAAGTTGACAGACCGCGTGTTGCCGATGATTGAGGAGAACGCGGACTCTTTAATCGTGATTCCGCAGGACGATCTTTTCAGTGATGCTCGCGAAGAACTGCTGGGCGACGCGATTCAGGTTTCTGAAAGTTTGATTTCCGCAGGCGTGACGTTGCTGTGGCGTCTCTTGACTAAGCCCGGATTCATCCAGCTTGATCCGGAGCGGCTGCATAAAATGGTGTTGCAGGGCGGTAATGCACGTTTCGGGTTCGCATCAGCGTCAGGCCTGGACCGCGCTCACCATGCGGTCGAGGCGCTGAAGAATTGCCGCTTGCTGCGCAAAGGCGACTCGTTGTCCAAGGCGAGTGCCGTGATGCTCGGCATCTTGGCCGGTCCCGACCTGCGCCTGGCAGAAATCGGAGAGGTGATGGGCGCGTTGCGCGGCCATGTCAATAAAGGATGCCTGCTTGAAATGGGCACGGTGCTTGATGCGCAGTATGAGGGCCGCATTGAACTGGTCGCGCTCTCGTTTGAAAGCTGGGTGGCCGCTGTCGTCCAGCCCGCCCCGTCAGTCAAGGATGCTGCGCCGTCTGCTGTTGCGGAACCGCCGGTGGCCGACGCCTTTCCCATCCAGCCGGGAAGCAGGCGCAGCCGCGCCAAGGGCAGCAAGCTGTCATTCGGTGCGACCGGACGTGGCAAGTTCCGTGACGTGGAACCTACGCTGTATGAAGGACAGGATCTCGATGTGCCGACCTATATTCGGCGCGGGATCACACTGGAACGTTAGGCGTTGCTGGGCGGAGGGAAGCCTGGATGAAAACACGGTGCATGCTGTTGGCTTGTTTAAGTGCGGGCGTCGTGTGCGCCGCCGGGGTGGACGGTGTGCTGGATGCTCCGGTGCTGGCGACCGGCAGCGGGCGCGTGCTGCTGCTTTCGCCGCAGGGCGAGGTGGAGTGGGAGCACAAGGCCGGCAACATTCACGACGCCTGGCGGCTGCCGAACGGCCATGTGCTGTTCGCGGACGGAGCCGTCACGGAGGTCGCGCCCGACCATACGGTCGTCTTCCGCTATGTGCCGGAAAATCAGACGGGCGGCGGCGCCTTCTCATGCCAGCGCCTGCCCAACGGTCACACGCTGGTCGGCGAGAACGCCTCGGGCCGTGTGGTCGAGGTCGATCCCGCAGGCCGTGTGGTCTTTTCGCTGATGACGCGCTTTGAATCGAAGAACGACCACCACCACATGCGCATGGCGCGCAAACTCGCGAACGGCAACTATCTCGTGTGCCATTCGGGGGACAACATGGTCCGTGAATACCGGCCGGACGGCACCACCGCTTGGGAGCAGCGCACGCCGTCCCTCGCCTTCGCGGCGGTGCGCCTGCCGAACGGCAACACGCTGGTTTCGGCCATCGACCGGTTGATCGAATATGCGCCTGACGGCCAGGAGGTCTGGTCCTTCGCGAAAGACGATGTTCCCGGGGTCACGATCCAAAACATGACCGGCTTCCACGTATTGCCGAACAGCAATCTCGTGGTCGGCTGTTACGCGGCTTACACGAAAGAGGGGCAGGGGACAGGCCTGTTCGAAATCACGCGCGCCAAACAGCTCGTCTGGCGCTATGCGAGCCCCGGACTGCGCGACAAAAACATGATGGGCGTCCATAAGCTTGTCGCGGCTGATGAAACGCCGTTGCGCTGACGCGCGGCAGCTTTCGCCGCGCATGCGCGGGCGGGATGCGGATGCCCGGAAGGAAAAACATGCGCAAAATCGCTCGATTCGGATGGACGGTGGTG
>JAGOBZ010000026.1 GCA_017999015.1 Kiritimatiellia bacterium | reverse complement strand
CGCTTGCCTTCAGAAAAGACCTTCTGTTCATAAAAAAATCCCCTCATTCATTGTTATGAATCATAGCAAACCGGCAGAAACGCATACCGCCTAATGCGAAAAAAACATACTGCATTTTGCGCAATGGAAGCGGTGGGGCTATAAGGCTGTGAGGCAAATGGGGCTGGGCGCGGGAAGGGGGGGGGCTTGTACCTGAAAACGGTAGGGCGGTCTCGCCGAGACCGCCGCCAAGCCGTATGATCTCGCGTTTCTAGCGAAAAGATGTGCAAGACTGGGGGCGCGGACGGCCCCGTCCGCGGGAAAGGCGGTCAGGAGGGTGCTCCGTCCTTCGAAAGCGGTTGTGGGGCCCCGTTCACGGGTTCGGTGGTCGCTGGCGTTGTGTCAATTTCAAACAACAGAGAAAAACACCGCCGGAAAAGTTGTCCCCGATCACTTCAACAAGAAGATCATGAGTACGGCATGAATCGTGATCAGTCTGTCGTGATCAGTCTTGAGAAGCGTTCTCGGTCTTGATACAATATAGCCGAATCGCTGGAATCACTGGACTCATATGCAAAAGACAATTTCCAAACGCCACAAATCCGACTGCGCGAACGACAGTTTCGTTCCGGGAACGGTGAGCGAGCGAATTGGATTTGTCTGGCCACTGACGCTTGAGGTCGTTTCGCTGAGCAAGAAATTCGATGCTGAACGAAGACTACAAAGACATGTTACAGGCATTATCCGCCGAAAAGGTTAAGTTTCTGCTGGTCGGTGCCTATGCTTTGGCGGCTCACGGATATCCTCGTGCTACGATGGATATTGATATTTGGATTATGCCCTCGCCTGAAAACGCGGCTGCCGTCATGCGGTCATTAAAGCGGTTTGGTGCTCCACTCCAAGAGCTTTCGGCATCTGATTTCCAAACGGAAGGCGTCATCTTTCAAATCGGGGTTGCGCCACGCCGTATCGACATCATTACAGCCGTTGACGGCCTAACGTTTGCCGACGCCTTTGCCCACTCCTCGGTTGTCGAGATTGAGGGGCTCGAAATCCACATTCCATCTGTTACTGACCTCATCATCAATAAGCGCGCATCGGGCAGGACAAAAGACTTGGCTGATGCCGAGATGCTTGAGGGAAAATGAACCGCCAACAACGCTGTGGAGGCGACGGGATACCGCCGCCTCACCGTAGCGTTCGGGCGGCAAAGAGGGTGATTGACGCGTAGTCACAATGTGGATACACCGGCACCATGAAAACAAACCTTATACCCATCGGCAACTCGCGCGGCGTTCGGATTCCCAAGCCGTTCATCCAGCAGTGCGGACTGACGGACCAAGTGGAAATGGATGTACAGGATTGTATGATCCTTATCCATGCGCCGCGAAAACCGCGTTCCGGTTGGGGGGCTGCTTTCGCGCAGATGGCTCATGCAGGTGACGACATACTGCTGGACGGTCAATCGCCCTCGACCCGTTGGGACGAGGAGGAGTGGCAATGGAAGTAGGTCGTTTCGACGTGTTCCTCGTGGCCTTCGACCCAACGGTCGGACACGAGATCAGGAAGACGAGGCCCTGCGCGGTGATCTCACCGGATGAGATGAACCACCACATTGGGACCGTCATCATTGCTCCCATGACAGCCAAGGGGCGCGACTACCCTACGCGGGTGACATGCACATTTTAGGGGATCGAGGGGCAAATCGTGTTGGACCAGATTCGGACCGTTGACAGAACACGTCTCGTCAAGAAGTTGGGCCGTCTCTCCCCAAACAGCATCGGATAAGTTGATCAGTGTTCTCACGGAGATGTTCCAGAAATAACGTCTAGCGCGAATGGCGCTAGGCGTTCTGGTGCTGACCCTAGTGCTTCTGGTCGTCCTTGCCGGTTTCGCGCCTCTGCAAGGCGCGGCCGACATCGGGCACGGCCTCCAGCAGCGCGCGCGTGTAGGCGTGGCGGGGCGCGTCGAGCACCTCGGCGGCGGCGCCTGTCTCGACAAACACGCCGTCGTGCATCACGGCCACGCGATCGCAGATGTTGCGGACCACGGCGAGGTCGTGCGAGATGAGGATGATGGAGAGATTGAGGCGTTGCTGCAGGTCGCGCACGAGATTGAGGATGCGGGCCTGGACCGAGACGTCGAGCGCGCTGACCGGTTCGTCCGCGATGACCAGGCGCGGTTCCAGCGCCAGGCAGCGCGCGAAACTGACGCGCTGGCACTGGCCGCCGCTGATTTCGCGCGGGAAGGCCTCCAGCACCGTCGCGGGCAGTCCCACCAGCTCCAGCAGCTCGGCGACGCGCTGCGGAATCGCTGCCGCCGGGCGCATGCGGTGGACACGCAGAACTTCGTTCAGCGTCTGCCGCACCGTCATGCGGGGATTGAGCGAGCCGGGGGCGTCTTGGAACACCATCTGCACCGCGCGCCGGTAATCCCGGAAGCCGCGAGGCGAGAGGCGGTCAACCGCCCGGCCTTCGAACGCGCGCGTTCCGGCGCTGGCCGGCTGCAGGCCGATCAGCGCGCGGGCGAGCGACGACTTGCCGCAGCCGCTCTCGCCGACGATGCCGATCGACTCGCCGGCGGCGAGGTTCAGCGAGACGCCGCGCACGGCGCAGACCGGCGGCTGGCCGGGCGTGCGGTAGGTGACGTGCAGATTCTGGACGGTCAAGAGGGACATGGCAGTGTCCGCCAGCAGCGCGAACGACGGCTGTCGGCGAGGTCTGTTTCAGGGGGTTGTTCGGCGTGGCAGCGCGCGTCGGCCAGCGCGCAGCGCGGCGCAAAGGCGCAGCCGGCGGGCCAGGCGTCTGGCGACGGCACGGTGCCGGGGATGTCTTGCAGCGGGGCGTGGCGCGGCGCATCAAGCATCGGCACTGCGGCCAGCAGGCCGCGCGTGTAGGGGTGTCGCGGGGCCGACAGCACGTCGGTCACGGCGCCGGATTCCACGACCTGCCCCGCATACATCACATACACGCGCGCCATGCGGCCGGCGACCAGTCCGAGGTTGTGGGTGATCAGCAGCACCGCCATCCCGTCGGCGTCGGCCAGCGCGTCGATCAGGTCGAGCACCTGCCGCTGGGTGGTGACATCGAGAGCGGTGGTCGGCTCGTCGGCAATCAGCAGTTTGGGGCGCGCGGCCAGCGCCATGGCGAGCATGACACGCTGCTGCTGGCCGCCGCTGAGTTCGCACGGGAAAGCGCGGGCCGCGCGGGCGGGGTCCGGGAGTCCGGTCCGCGTGAGGAGTTCGACACAGGCGGCACGGCGCGCGGCGCGCGGCAGGTCGGGCAGGCACTCCGCGATCTGGTCCTGCACGCGCATGACGGGGTTGAGGCTGGCGGAGGGATCCTGAAAGACATATGCGATGCCGCGGCCGCGCACGCGGGCCAGGCCGTCGGAATTGAGCATCAGGGTGTCCGTGCCGTCGAACAGCACGCGTCCTTGCAGGCGGGCGCGGTCCGTGGGCGAGAGGCGTGTGAGCGAAAGGGCCGTGAGACTTTTGCCGCAGCCGCTTTCGCCGACCACGGCGACGCGCTCGCCGGCCTGAACGGTCAGCGAGACATCGCGCACGGGCGTGGTCAGCGCCCCGTCGCGCCGGAACGTGACGGAAAGCTGGTCGATCTGGAGCAGGGGATGCGGCATCACGAGAAACAGTATAACGGGTTGTTACACATGGCGGAATCGCAAATGTAATCGGTGTAATCGGTAAGTGGGGGTGCGATTTTATCGGCTGATCCGGCAGTGTCCGCCCATCGTTGTGAAAGAGAGCGTGTGGTTGCCGGCGGAGCACTCGGCCGTTGTGTCGCCCTGTGGCCCGGCGATACGCCAAGTGCCGGCGGCGAGGCCGGCTAGCACAATCTCGTAGCGCGTGCCGTCCGCAGGCACCGGGATATCGATGGGGCCTCCGAACGGCAGTCCGTCGCGTGACAGGCAGACGATCCGGTCGGCGACACGGAGGATCATATGATCGGCGGTCTCGGTGAGCGCGTACGGCAGGGGGGCGACGGCCTCGTCATGTGCCTGCAATAGGACGAGGAAAGTGTCTTGAACGCGGGCCTGCCGGGGCGAAAAGAGCACGCGGTGGCCGTTGGCTTCGGGCTGGGCGGGTAGGGGCGGCGTGACCGTGTAGCCAAACACATCGTACACATCCGGACCGCTTCTGATCTCGATTGTCCGGTCGTCCGGTGCGGGGCGCAACACGCAGACATCAACCCGGCCGGTGACGCCGTTCACGGAGTTGTGAAACTGGACGCCCGCCCGCGTGCGGCACGGCGGCTGCAGCGTGTTGAGCTGCCAGTATTTTTTGAAGCCGGGGTCGGCGGTGCGGACATCATCCAGCACGATCACGCATGCGGGATGGTCGGGCCTGCCGAGGTTGAGGAAACAAAACGACCGAGTGAACGAGGTGATTTTTTGCGAGTAGGCGGCGCTAAGGTCAGCGGCGAAGTAACTGTATGAGGGACGCAGGGCGGAGGGGCCGAAGCCGCAAGACAGCCTGCGACCGTACTGAAACAGGGGCGAGTCATGAAGTTGCTGCGGCGTGCGCGGATGGCTTTGAAGAAAGCGCGCGCCGCCGTCGTTGGCCGGCGTTTTGAGAAACGTTTCGTTCGGATCGACCACCAGCAGCATACTGTGCGCGATGGATCGTTTATTGAAATTCAGATCGTATGGGGTGCCGTAAAACTGATATTGTCCGAGGTCCGCGACCTGCAGGCCGCGGTAGTACAGTTGGATCGCTCCGGCGTCCGCGTGCTGATGGTTGCCGAAGTGATAGCCGCCGCCCTTGACCTCCGCGACGACCGTGTGGCTCGCGTTGCTGCCCATGTTCCAGTCCGTACGTGAGATCATGCCGCTCAGCACCGGACCGAAATCAGTTGTGAGCGGCAGGGCGTCAAGCCCCGGCTCGGGCCGGAGTGCGGGGTCGTTAAGCAGTAGAAAGAGCAGGGGGTCGGCGGCCTTGCCGCCCTGACGCTGGAATTCGCCTTTAAGAATCGCGTCGCCGCTATAGGCGTAGCAGAGAAGAGCGGTCTGCGTAAAACTATAGTACCGTCCGGACGGGATGCCGTCGCCGTCGCGCAGCATTTCCCCGTTCGGCAGTCGCATATTAAGCCAGTAAAGAGGCACGGATTTGATGTTCGGATCAAACACCTCGCGGTCGGCCATGCGGCGGAAAAGCCAGGCCGCGTGCATTTCCCAGCCGAAGCGATAGGCCGCGTAACTGATGCCCTGGTTGTGGCGCGGCGACTGATATTCGAAACGCCGCATCGGGACGAGTTCCTCAAGGAGCCGGTAGGCGCAGTATCGGTAAGGAACGGGGTCTTCATCGTGCAGCGCGATGGACATGGCGAGCAGGTCGCGATTGATCATGGCCTCGTTGCCGTGCCCGTTAACGACCGACCCTTTGAAGGGCGGCCAACCGCATTCCATCTCTTCTGACAGCCGCATCATGTGACGGCGCAAGATTGCGCGGTCGGCGGGCGTACAGAGTGCGTGGCACCAGTCGTAGACGAGGGCGGCGGTGTAGATCGCGGCACCGGTTTCGCGTGTGATGTCGAGCAGATTGCCAAAGGAGACGCGCGACAGGTATTCGCGCATCAAACGGACCGCTTCAAGGCCGTGTGTTTTGTCGCCGGACATGAGGTAGACGAACGCCTTTGCAGCCGCAGCGTGTTCGAGCGGCGTGTTGTAGGCCATTTCCGAATCATCCGGAAAGGAGATGTTTAAGGATTTGTTCGCCAGCTTGCGGACAGCGCGCCATTGTGCAGCGTGCTCCGGGGCGTCAAGTCTGGAGCGGACACTCGCGAGCGCGTTAGTGGTGACCCACAGGCGCGGATGGCTGGAGGGCGGCTGCACGGCAGGACGATACGAGTCCGCCGCTTTCGGCACGGCCGGCGCGCGGTAGGGATGCACTTCAAGCCGGTCAAGCCTCACATGGGGCGGGAGCCAAACTTTGATCGCCTGAGCGCCGTGGGTCAGGTCGAAAATGCCCAGGACTTGGGTGCAAGATTCCGGCGCGCTCCACGGGACAAAAATGACGCGCCGTGTGGGACGTTGTGAGCCGATCTGGACATCCGCGAAAAGCGAGGCATGCTTACTGTTGGCACGGCGCATCATCTCGGCGCCAGCCGCATCCACGGCGGTGAAAGTCTTCAACACGAAACGTCCGGCGGTCGGCTCGTTGACGGTGAAAACGAGGTCCGGCGGCACGTTATCCAAAGGATGGGCGGCGACCAACCCGGCTTTCAGCGCAGCCCCACGTCCGTCTTTGAACGAGGCTTGTGCCACCACCTCGGCACGCCCGGGGTTTATTTGGGCTGACTCGGCTTGGTAAATCACAGCACGCGTCGCCTGTACGGTGGCCGGAATACAGGGAAGTCCGAAGAGCATGGCGACAGAGAGGAGTGTTTTCACGGATAATCAGAAAGGGGTAGAGGCCGTCAAGTTTCAGTTTAAATTGCAACGCCAATGACATCACAGTCTGAACATGTTACGGGCAGTCGGTTTCAAAGGCAAGTCGAGACCTGACACGGGAAAGTGCCGGTGATCCGGATGCTCATGAGAAACGAGCCGGATTTTCAGAAAACTCCGATTGACAATCGCGTTCGCTTGTACTAAATTACGACCCGTTTTCGCGCCTTTCGGGGGATTAGCTCAGTTGGTTAGAGCACTTGCTTGACATGCAAGGGGTCGGTGGTTCGAGTCCACTATCTCCCACCAGATTTTCAGGTCGTTTTTATGGCAAAAAGCCAATAAAAACGGCCTTTTTCGTTTCGGGGAGACGTTCGCTCGTTTGGGGCTTAACAGTCTGAAACAGGGTGTTTTTCGGTGGCGATTTCCCCAAACAAACGCCCAAACAGCATCCGACTTGAGAAACCGGCCATAATCTAATAAGAAGCATGCCCGCTTAGTTATTATTGTATTTGAGGCTCGATTTATACGAAATACGGCCAAACCTGTTTGGGGTTTTGTTTGGGGAAAAGTTCCCCAAACACACTTGGCAGCTGATGTGACGCGATAACGATCAGTATCCATCTCCCAATTTAAGCACCCCGGCACTCCTAACTTTAGAACTTCCCCGCTTTCCTTCCATACCCCGCTCCTCTATACTGTCCAACAATGATTGATGAGTTCATAAAACGCTGGAAATCGTCTGGCGCCTCTGAGCGGGCCAACTACCAGCTTTTTCTCACGGAACTGTGCGCCGAGTTGGAGGTCGAGCCGCCCCGGCCCACAGGGGCTGACGAAGCGTTGAACGCCTACGTCTTTGAGAAATCAGTCCGTTTCCCCAACCGCGACGGCTCCGTCAGCCTCGGACGCATCGATCTCTACAAGCGCGGCCACTTTGTGCTTGAGGCCAAGCAGGGCGCGAATGACGGCGACGCCAAATCCGGCCACGGCATCCGCGGCTCCGAGGGATGGGACCAGTCCATGGTCCGCGCCAAGAACCAGGCCGAACGCTATGTCCGCGCCCTGTCCGCCGCCGAAGGCCGGCCGCCTTTCCTGCTGGTCGTGGACGTCGGCCACGCCATCGAGATCTATTCCGAGTTCACGCGCACCGGCGGTATCTATATCCCGTTCCCGGACGCCTCCTGCCACCGCATCCTGATCCGCGACCTCGCCGACACCGCGCTGCGAGACCGTCTTCGCCTGATCTGGACGGACCCCGCCAGCCTTGATCCTTCGCAGCGCAGCGCCCGCGTCACCCGCGAGATCTCCGGCAAGCTCGCCGAGCTCGCCCGTTCGCTCGAAGCCTCTGGCCACTCGCCCGCAGAAGCGGGCGGTTTCCTGATGCGCTGTATCTTTACCATGTTCGCCGAGGATGTGGGCCTGCTCCCCAAGGCGAGCTTCAGCGGTCTGCTCGAATCCCTGCGCGACAACCACCGCGCCTTCAAGACGATCATCGAGGAGCTCTGGAAGACCATGGACAAGGGCGGCATGAGCGTCGCCCTGCGCACGAAAATCCTGCGCTTCAACGGGGGGTTCTTCGAGGAGCGTCACGCCCTGTCAGTCACCCCGGAACAGATCGACCTCCTGGCCGACGCCGCACGCGCAGACTGGCGCGACGTCGAGCCCGCCATCTTCGGAACCCTGCTGGAACGCGCCCTCGACGCCCGCGAGCGCCACATGCTCGGCGCGCACTATACGCCGCGCGCTTACGTTGAGCGCCTCGTCATCCCTACGGTCATCGAACCCTTGCGCACCGAATGGGAGAGCGTGCAGGCCGCCGTTTCCGCCTGCCTCGCGTCGGGCGACCGAAAGGCCGCGCTCGCCGCCCTCCACGCCTTCCACCTGCGCCTCTGCACCGTACGCGTGCTAGACCCTGCCTGCGGCTCCGGCAACTTTCTTTACGTTACCCTCGAACACCTCAAACGACTCGAAGTCGAAGTGCTCGGCCTACTCGCCAAACTGGGCGAGACCGAATGTTCCCTTGATCTACAAGGCCACACTGTCCACCCCGCGCAGTTCCTCGGCCTTGAACTCAACCCCCGCGCCGCCGTGCTGGCCGAACTCTGCCTCTGGATCGGCTACCTCCAGTGGCAGTTGCGCACACGCGGCAAGGCCGCCCTTTCCGATCCGGTCATCTCCAAGTTCCACACGATTGAGAACCGCGACGCTGTGCTCGCCTGCGACCGTATCGAGCCTCTGCGCGACGCGGATAACGGCATCGTCACCCAGTGGGACGGTCACACGTTCAAGAAGCATCCCGTCACCGGCGAGGACGTGCCGGACGAGTCGGCCAAGCGCGTGGTCTTCAAGTACGTGAACCCGCGCCCCGCCGAGTGGCCCGCCGCCGATTTCATCGTCGGCAACCCGCCCTTCATCGGCACGGCACGCATGCGCACCGCCCTCGGCGACGGATACACCGAGACCCTGCGCACGCTCTATCCCCAAGTCCCCGAGTCCGCCGACTTCGTCATGTACTGGTGGCACAAGGCTGCCCGCCTCGTGCGCGAACGTGATGCCTCGCGTTTCGGCTTCATCACCACCAACTCCCTGCGCCAGACCTTCAACCGCCGAGTTCTGGAGACGCACCTCTATCCGCCGTCCCGAGACCTGCGCTTCAAACTCGCGCTGCTCTTCGCGGTCCCCGACCATCCGTGGGTCGAGAACGCCGACGGCGCGGCCGTGCGCATCGCTATGACGGTCGGGGGACCTCTCCGTATCGGGACAAAAGGCACCCTCCAGACCGTTGTCACCGAAACCGAAGGGGCTGATGGCGCGGTCTCGGTGACACTCGACACGCGCATGGGTACGATCAACGCCGACCTCACCATCGGCGCGGATGTCGCCAGCGCAGTCACACTCAAAGCCAACGAGGGGATCAGCAATCGCGGCGTGCAAGTGATCGGCGCGGGTTTCATTGTAACCCGCGAAGAGGCCGCCGCACTCGGCCTCGGACGCATCCCAGGCCTTGAGCGCCACATCCGCGAATACCGCAACGGCAAGGATCTCACCAGCCGCCCGCGCGACGTGCTGGTCATTGATCTTTTCGGACTCTTGGAAACTGAAGTCCGCGACCGTTTTCCCGAGGTTTATCAATGGGTGTATGAGCGCGTGAAGCCGGAGCGCGACGCGAACAAGCGCGACACGTATCGATGTAATTGGTGGATTCACGGCGAGCCGCGCAAGGCCTTCCGACCCGCGCTCGAAGGGCTGCCGCGCTACATCGCCACGGTCGAGACCTCCAAGCACCGCTTCTTCCAGTTCCTCGACGCCGCCGTGTTGCCCGACAACATGCTTGTCTGTATCGCGCATGACGACGCCTATGTGTTGGGCGTGCTCTCCAGCCGCATCCATATTGCATGGGCCTTGGCAACCGGAGGCACACTGGAAGACCGTCCGCGCTACAACAAGTCCCGTTGCTTCGAAACCTACCCGTTCCCCGACGCGACGGACGAGCAGAAGGCCCGCATCCGCGATCTGGCGGAGCGGCTCGACGCGCACCGCAAGCGCCAGCTCGCCCTGCACGAGGCGCTGACCATGACGGACATGTACAACGTGCTGGAGGCGCTCCGCGCCAACGAGACGCTGACCGCCAAACAACGCGCCATCCACGATCAGGGCCTCGTCACCGTCCTGCGCCAGCTCCACGACGAACTTGACGCCGCCATTGCCGTCGCCTACGGCTGGGACGCCGCCCTCGACGATGCCGACATTCTCGACCGTCTGGTCGCCCTCAACCGCGTCCGCGCCGATGAAGAGTCGCGCGGCACCGTCCGCTATCTCCGCCCCGCCTTTCAGCACCCGCACGTTGCTCCGGCTTCAGCCGGCAGAGCTGCCGTGCAGTCCGATCTCGCCCTCCCAACTAATGAACTAACGCCCTCACGCACTAATGAACTTCTCCCCCTCCCATGGCCGGACATACTCGCCGACCAGATCGCCCTTGTGCGCGGCGTGATCCACCAGACCGCGTGGCAGCCTGCCGACGGTGCGAAGACCCTCGCCCGCCACTTTACCGGTGTCCGCGCCCCGACTGTCCAGCGCCTAGTCGACGCACTGGCTGCATTGGGCCAGGTGGGGTAGAAACATCTTTTATACATACTCCCTAAAACAGTTCATCCCCAGTCCAGACGCAGTGTAGGCCACACTTTTCGCCAGTTCCTTCGCCGTTATCCCCCAGCTTAAGAACTCCCGCATCACAGTGTTTTAGAACATTTTTCGCCGCCCGTCAGCACGTCCGGCAGCATGTCGTCCAGTAAAGACTGGCATCCAACACCGCCGCCCTTGCCCGCCCCGCTCCCCCTATGCGCGGGGACGGCCAAGGGGGCCGCGACCGCCAGGGAGGAAACGCCATGCCCAAGAACAACCCCGAGACGCTCGCCCTCGCCATGGACTACGCCGCCGCCATGGAAGCCTGCGCCGCATACGTGCAGGTCAGCAAGCCAACCATCCGCGAACCGGATGCCGTTTACAGGGTCGTCAGGCCGATCATCGACGCCGCCACAGGAGGCGACAGACAAGAGTCGTTCATGCTCCTACTGCTCTTATGCCGAGTTCGGCATAACAACTGTTATGCTGAGTTTCGGATTATGCCGAGTTGCAGGTTAATTTTCGCGTAATCCGCTGGGGGTAACCGCAGAACGTCTTGACGTTATCGACATAATCCGGCTGTCTTTTCCTTCGCTGGTAAGTGGCAACACCAACCAAAGGAGGGTTAAGACATGTTAGAGGCATTCTTCTTAAAGAGATGGTGGATCGCGGGCGTTCGCGGAGGGCAGCTTGGCAGGCACATCGACGCATTCTGCGCCGATCTCGTCGCAGAACGGTATACGCGCATCACCATACGCAACGCCATCTCCGCAGCGGTTCGATTCGATCATTGGCTTGACAGTCGCAAGCTCGGCGCATGCGACGTGTCAGAGGAGGTAATAGCCCGGTTCCGCGGCAGACGGGGCCGCCGTAAAAACCGCAACGGCGAGTCCCTGCTGCACAAGCTTCTGCTGCGGCTGCGTCTGGACGGCGTGGCGCCGGAGCCGGTCGCGCAGACAAGCCGCACTCCTCTGGAGCGGGTCGTAGAAGACTTCTGCGACTATCTGCGGCGGGAGCGCGGCCTCTCGCCGAACACGATTGTGGGCTATGCCCATGTGGCCGGGAGTTTCGTTTCTCAGCGGTTCGGGACGGGGCCGGTTGATTTGACGGCCTTGGATGCCCGCGACGTTCGCGCCTTCGTGTTGCGTCAAGCGCAAGGACGCACTTCGGATTTTCTCAGGGTGAAGGTAAACGCGCTCCGGTGGTTCCTGCGCTTCCTTTATCTGCATGGCGACGTGTCCTCGCAACTGGCGGGCCACGTGCCGCCGCCTCCCGTTTGGCATCACGACGGGCCTCCAAAGTGGCTGGGTTCCGACGACATCGCCCGCGTGCTTGACCGTTGCGACCGGCAGTCCGCCACGGGCAAGCGGGACTTCGCCATCCTCATGCTGTTGGCCAGGCTGGGCCTGCGGTCCGGAGAGGTCGTGGCCCTGAAGCTTGACGACATCCGATGGGACACGGGGGACATCGTCGTCTGCGGCAAGGCCCGCGAGCGGAAGCGTTTCCCGCTGCTTCAGGACGTCGGCGAGGCGATCGCCGCATATTTGAGATACGGCAGGCCGCCGAGCTCTTCGCGCAACGTTTTTCTGAGGGCGAAAGCGCCCTACCGGGAGCTGGCAGGCTCCTCGTCGGTCTACCGCGTCGCCGCGGACGCGCTCGCCCGCGCCGGACTGACCCCGCCGCGTCGGGGCGCCCACCTGTTCCGGCACAGTCTGGCGACGAACCTGATGCGCAACGGCGCCACTCTGGGAGAGATCGGCCAGATTCTGCATCACCGCGACCCGAACACAACCGCCATTTACGCCAAGGCGGACATCGCCGGCCTGCGCGCCGTCGCGCTGCCCTGGCCGGGAGAAGGATCATGAAGAGTCTGACGGATGCGTTGAACGAGTACCTCGGCCTGCGCAGGCGGATGGGCTTCCTCCTTGTCGACCATGAGGAGTCATTGAAGGCGTTCGTCCGGTTCCTCGACGCGCGCGGGGCCCGGTTCATCACTTCGGAGCTTGCGGTGGAATGGGCGCGGCTGCCCGGCGGCGCCACAAGCGTGCGCCACGCAAGGCGGCTGGCCATGGCGCGCGACTTCGCCAAGTACGTGCTTGCCACAGATCCGCGAACGGAAGTCCCGCCGCAGGGGCTGCTGCCGAACCTCGCCCGCCGTCCGCAACCCTACATCTACACCCCGGGCCAGATCGCGGCGCTGATCCGCGCTGCGGCCGAACTGCAGCCGTGCGAAGGGCTCCGCATCCGGCGGCACACCTATTCGACGCTGTTCGGCCTGATCGCCGCGACGGGGATGCGGGTGCGCGAGGCATTGTCCTTGGAGTGCCGGGACGTGGATCTTGAGGACGGCGTGATCACGGTCAGGGAGAGCAAGTTTTGCAAGACGCGCCTGCTGCCCGTCCACCGCTCGACGCTGGAGCGGCTCCGCGAGTACGCGCTCCTCCGGGACGGGCGCGTCCGGCTGGCGCCCTCGGGGCTTTTCTTCGTGTCGGACAGGCGGACGCGGCTGCAGTACGTTCCCGTGAACTACACGTTCCTGCTGATCTCGCGGCGCATCGGGCTGAGGCGGGCCGGCGCCCCGCACGGCCCGCGGCTCCACGATCTGCGGCACACCTTCGCGGTCAGGGTGTTGGCCGACTGGTACCGGTCCGGCGGCGACCCCGCGCGCTGTCTGCCGCTTCTCTCCACCTATCTGGGGCACGCGAACGTCAACAACACCTACTGGTATCTGAGCGCGACGCCCGATCTGCTCGGGGCGGCCAACGAGCGCCTCGAGCGGCTCATGGGAGGTCAGGCATGAAAACCGGGCACGACTTCCAGTCACTGCTGCAGAGCTTCTTTACCGACCGGCTCATGTCCCAGCGCAACGCCAGCCCTCACACGGTCGCCTCCTATCGCGACACCTTCCGCCTGTTGCTGGCGTTCGCGCAAGAGCGTCTGGCCCGGCCGCCGTCGGCGCTGGCTGTCGACGATCTCGACAGCTCGTTCGTCGGGGCCTTTCTGGACCATCTCGAGAGCCGGCGGAAGAACGGCGCCCGCAGCCGGAACGCGAGGCTCGCGGCCATCCGCTCGTTCTTCCGCTATGCTTCATACCGGTTGCCCGAGAAGAGCCAGCTTATCCAGCGTGTGCTGGCCATGCCCTGCAAAAAATATGAGCGGGCCCTGGTCGATTATCTGACCGAGAAGGAGACGGCGGCGCTTCTCGGCGCGCCCGACAGGAACACCTGGTCGGGGCGCAGGGACTTCGCGCTGATGCTGCTTGCGGTTCAGACCGGCCTGCGCGTTTCCGAACTGTGCGGACTGCGGGGCCGCGACATCACGTTCGGGACGGGCTCTTACGTCCGGTGCGTCGGCAAGGGCCGGAAGGAGCGGTGCACGCCGATGACCCGCTCCGCCGCGCTCGTTGTCTCGGCCTGGATCGGGGAACGGCGCGTCCCGCCGGACGGCTGGATCTTCACCAACCGTTTTGGGGGAAGGCTCAGCACTGACGGCGTCCGGTGCATCCTGTCCAAGCACGTCGCCCTCGCACGCCGCACGTGTCCCTCGCTCGAGGAGAAGCGGGTCTCGCCGCATGTCCTGCGTCACACGGCGGCAATGAACCTGCTTCACTCGGGAACCGACATCGCGGTCATCGCGCTCTGGCTCGGCCACGAGCGGCTGGACACGACCCAAGTTTACGTGACGGCCGACCTTGCGATGAAAGAGAAAATTCTGGGCAAGACGGCATCTCCACCAGTCAAGGTGCGGCGGTTCCGGCCCGATGACACGCTCATGGCGTTTCTCAAAGGCCTCTGATTATTATGTCGAGTTGCTGACCCGCGAAACCCGGTGTTTCTGCACCGGCGGTCCCGCAACTCGGCATAATCCGAAACTCAGCATAACTGCTCAATACGAAGAACCGCCTCATCGTGCCGCCGGTCGAGGCGACGCGGGGCCTGCTCGACACCAGCCCCGTGCATCCGCGCGAGGTCTTCCGCGAAGCAGTGAGACAAAGCGCCGCAAGCGCCATCCTGGCCCATAACCACCCCTCCGGCGATCCTACCCCCAGCAAGGAGGACATCGACATCACGCGCCGCCTGGTCGAAGCCGGAAAGATCCTCGGCATCCGCGTGCTCGACCACGTCATCTGCGGCCGGCCGAGCGACACCTCCCCCGGCTACGTCAGCCTGCGCGAGAAAAACCTCGTCTCCTTCGACTGACCGCCGCGCACCCGTTTTACACTCGAACGCGCGCTCACTCCGTGGGCGCGCGAACCCTTCATTTCCCGGCTCCGCCCGAAAGAACGGGCTGCAGGGACGGCACAACAAACCGGCGCCAGGTACCCGCCGGCAGGCAAGCCGACAAACCCCGAGAGCACAAACAGAGATCGCAGGTCGGAGCCGGACCATTCCCTTTTCACTCGCCATTGAGACCACTTGGTGGTCGCAATAACTCCCGCCAATCACCACACAGAAAGGAACAACCCAATGACACCCGCACTCAGCCGAAGTGCATTCAAGCGAATGATTGCCGCAAAAGTCAGCTACAACTACTGCGGCATCTGCGGAAGGACACCGGAAACAAGCCTCGACGAACCCAACCTCGCCCCGCTGCGCTGGTGGGATCCGGACGACGGCTGGAAAATCGGCACCCTCTGCCGCTGGTGCGCCGAGGAAGTGCTCGACCGCCAGCCCCGGCCCGAGGACTACGCCGTCGCCACCCGCGCCACCAACGGCGTCTGCGACGACTGCGACACGGACGAAGATCCTATCGAAGCGCTCTGACGCCCGCCGCGCCAGCCCTTTTACACTCGCCATTGCGGTCACTTCGTGGCCGCAATAACTCTCCCGCACCCCCGTGACCGCGCACAGGCCCTCTCTCCCGGAAACCGCTTCGGGAGAGGGGGCCTTCTTTTTTACGCACGACCGACAGGCTGACAACCCCGCCCATAACAAGTGACGGGCGGGGTTGTCCCGCCTGCAAAGGAGATCGCATGAGCCACGAAAGGACCGCCGACATGACATCCGCCTGCCCCGACACCACCACCAGATCCGCGCGGCGCTACGTCAGCCCGCGCACCCGCCCTCTCACCGCCGAAGAGGCGCAGATCCGGGCGCTCGCCTACGCCATCAAAGACCCCGGATGCGATCAGGACCTGGTCGACGCCGCGGCCCGCGAAATGGCCCCGCTCATCCAAGGCGAGCGCGGCCACCTCATCCCCGTGCCGTCCCACACGCGCAGTACCCTCGCAAACCGCAGGCTCGCCTTCGCGATCGCGTTCTGCACGGGCGGGAAGTTCACCGTGTCCGACATCCTCGACCGCAAGGAACCGACCGAGTCCGCATGCGAACGCCACCGCAACAAGCTCCTTCCACTCGGCCCGGAAGACCACCAGATATTCCTGCACAGGCCCGACAAGATCACCCTCACCGGCACGGAGAAAATCTACTTTGTGGATAACGTCATCACCTCCGGCAACACCCTCCAGGCATGCCGCCGCGCGATGATGGGACTCGGCACCGGGCTCGTCTACGCCGACGCCCACCACGACGTGCCGAACAGAATCGCACAGGAAGCCTGACCGTCCCGCTTTTACCCTCTAGGTTGCGGTCACTCCGTGGCCGCAACAAAACCCGCACAACCCCGAAAGGACACCCCATGAACATCAACCTGAACAACTACGCCGTCACACGCTGGCGCGACCCGAGCGCACGACCGGACGAATCCACCGCCGTCGCACTGCGCCTCACCATCTCCGAACGCTGCGCCGAGACACGCCGCCTCAAGGAGAACTTCGCCAACGCACTCACACTCCTGGATGGCGTGCCGCTGCCGTATGACTGCCGCATGCCGAGCCTCGAAGGTGAGTGCCTTGAGATCGAGCGCGTCGCATGGAGGAAGTTCATCGACGATCTCCAGCTCCGCCCGCTCCTCA
>JAGOBZ010000400.1 GCA_017999015.1 Kiritimatiellia bacterium | reverse complement strand
TTGACCTGCACGTAGACCGGGCGGACGTGGCTCGGGTCGCGGTCGGCGGCGCGCCGGATGGCGGCCGCGGTGCCGTCGCGGCTGCCGTCATCGACCGGCAGCACCTCGAAGGGGATGCGGCCTTCGAAGAGGCGGCAGACGGTCTCGATGTTGCGTTCGATGACCGTCTCCAGCCCGTACGCGGGCATGATCACGCTGAGTGAGCCGGAAGCGCCCAGACAGGCCTGCGCGGCGGACCAAAGATTTTTCGTGTTTTGGGTGGCCATTCTCGATGAGTTAGGTAAAATAGAAGTTCACTTTTTTCGAGTGTTTTCAGCTTGGCTGAAGCCGGCCTCACTTCCAGAGCAGGCCACATGATATGCGAGCCCGGCGTGTAAACCAAACGAAAAATGATGCAACCGTTTTTTATCTTCAGGGAGCAGGGCCGATGCGTCGAATGTGTCACACGATGTCGATGATGATTTTTGGCGCCTGGCTGGCCGGCTGTGACGGCACGGGAATCGCTGATGCCGAGCGAAGTGAACGCGGGTCAGCGCTCTACCGCAAGGCGATCGCGGCCGAACAGTCGGGCGATATCAAGGAGGCCGTGCGCCTCTTCAACAAGGTGTTGATCGACGAGCCGCGTTCTTTTTCGGCGCACTTCCAGCTCGCGACGCTGCTTCAGGATCACGAGGCGGACTATTTCGGCGCGATCTACCACTACAGGCAATACCTGGCGCTGCGCCCGGAATCGGAGAAGGGCACGCTGGCTCAGGATCGCATCCGGATCGCCGAGCAGATGCTCGCCCCGCAGATCCTGAAGAAGGTGGGGGACTCTGTACAGGGGCTGACACAGGCCCACCTGCTCAAGGAGAACGAGCGGCTGAATCTGGCCATCACCACGCTGCAGGGCGAGAAATCGGTGTTGCTGGAAGGGCAGGCCAAGACGGACAAGGAACTGGCCGCATTGCGCACCGACAATGAACGGCTGCGCGACCTGCTGCGGAAGATGCGCGTGACTGAGACGGATGGGACGGCGGCTGGGACGACCATCTCGGCACGCGAAGCGGGTGCGGTCGCACGCCAAGCGGCGGCGGAAGTTCCTGCGCCGACAGACGCCCAGACATTGCGCGCATTGCGCGAAGAGGCGCAGGCGCTGGCGCGCGAAGGCGGCAAGCCGCCCCCGCCGGTGCGTAAACCGCTGGCAGACGTGCCGTCGACCGAGTCGGTGCTCAAGAAAGTTGAGGAACGGCTCACCGGTGTCCCGGCCCGCGAGGAGCGCGCCCCCGGGCAGCCTGCGAAGTCCGCGAAGCCGGTGAGCGGGGCCGCCGCCCAGGAGGGCCATCCGGCCGATTTTTCTGCCTTGTCGCTCTTCGGGCGCGGACAGAAAAAGGAGAAGACCGCCGGCTCGGGCGACAGTCCGCGAACCTACGTGGTGCAGCCGGGCGACTCCCTGTTTCGCGTCGCCGAGAAGTTTTACGGGGACGCGACCCAGTGGAAGAAGATCCGTGAGGCGAACCGCACCCGCATCGATCCGGACGGGCGCATCCGCGCGGGACAGATCATCGTGGTGCCATAAAGGACGGAGCGCTCCATGGCGTCGAAATCAGGCAAGCCGGTCCTGAAGCCCGGGACCTCCAGCGTTTTCGTGGGTGGCCGGTCGGACCGCTCGGTGATCGGCTGGCGCCTGGACGTGCGCGAGGAGGGCGGTCGGACGCAGACGTTCCGCAAACGGCACCGCCCTGGCTCGGAGCGTGGCCGGCTGAAGCTCTTTCACTACATTTCGGCGGGCGGCCTGCGGCAATTGCGGCGCACCACGGCGGACGATATCGCGGAGCGCCGGCAGCGTTCTTTTTTGGTTTTTCTGGGGGTGATGGTGTTGGTGTGGCTGGTGTTCTATGTTCTGCCCAGCGCGTGAGGAGGAGCAAGATGAGGTTGAAGCAGTGGATGACGTGTGCTGTCGGGTGCGGCGCACTCTTGGGAACCGGGTGCACCGGGCCGATGGTGGACGGGACGATCTTTCAGCCTCAGCCGCGGCGTGATCCGGAATTGGCGCGTATTGCGGTTGACAACCAACAGATGAGTGTGGAGTTTCGGCGGCTCTCGGAGCAGCTCACGGTGCTGAACCGCAACCAGGAACTGCTGGAGGCGCGTCTGGCGCGCTTGGAGACTCAGGGCACGGTCGCGCCCCGGCAGTCCGACGAGATCGCCGCGCTGCGGCGCGACATGCAGCTCCTGCGGACCGAACGCGACTCGCTGCGCAACGAGATCACGAGCGATCTGGCGGCGCGTATCGAGGCGATCGCCGCTCGTCAGCAGGCCGAATTCAACGCCGCGCGCGCCGCGGCCGCTGCGCAGCCGCCGGCCGCCGCCACTGCGACAGCCCCCGTCCGCTCCGGCTCGGGCTATGAGCATAAGGTCGTGCGCGGCCAGACCCTGTCCGAGATCGCCCGCGGATACGGCAAGAGCGTCGAGGCGATCATGAAGGCCAACAAGATCAGCAATCCCTCGCACATCCGCGTCGGACAGGTGCTGTTCATCCCGGATTAAGGAGTATGTCCATGGGTTTCCCTGAAGTCCGCCTGCGTCGCCTGCGGCGCACGCCGGCGATCCGGCGGTTGTTTGACGCGCCGCCCCCTCCGTCCGCCAAGTTTGTCTGGCCGCTTTTCGTGGTTGAAGGCGAGCAGCGCAGCGAGCCGATCGCCTCGATGCCGGGGCAGAACCGGATGAGTGTGGATGTCCTGTTGCGCGCGCTGGAACCTGTTGCCGCGCAGGGGATCGGCGGGGTGCTGCTGTTCGGACAGACCGAGGGCGCCAAAGATGCGGGCGGCAGCGGGGCCTTTGATGAGCGCGGCGTGGTGCAGCGCGCCGTGCCGGCCATCAAGCGCGCCTTCCCGGAACTGGCGGTGATGACGGACGTCTGCCTCTGTGCCTACTCCGAGCATGGCCATTGCGGCCCGCTCGACCGGCACGGCCAGGTGGACAACGATGCGGCCAACGGGTTGCTCGCCCGCGTGGCGGTGTCGCACGCCGCCGCCGGGGCGGACGTGGTGGCGCCGAGCGCCATGATGGACGGACAGGTGCAAAGCATCCGCGAGGCGCTGACGGAGAACGGCTTCGAGCAGACACTGCTGATGGCCTACTCCACCAAGTTCGCCTCGTCGCTCTACGGGCCATTCCGCGACGCAGAAAACTCAGCGCCGTCAGCCGGGGACCGCAAGGGCTATCAAGCCTCCTACGGCAATCCGCGCGCTGCCCTGCGCGAATCGGCTTTCGACGAGGCGGAGGGCGCGGACATCCTGATGGTCAAGCCGGCGCTCTTCTATCTGGACGTGCTGGCCGAGGTGCGTCGCCGCACGGACCTGCCGGTCGCCGCATACAATGTCAGCGGCGAATACAGCATGATCCATGCGGCTGCCGAACGCGGCTGGGGGGATCTGTACGGCATGGCCCGCGAAGCATTGGCCGCGCTCGACCGCGCAGGCGCCGATCTGCTGCTCTC
>JAGOBZ010000399.1 GCA_017999015.1 Kiritimatiellia bacterium | reverse complement strand
GGGTGTCGCCGCCCGCCCCCGTCCACGTCCGGTCCGCGCCGTACGCGCTCCAGAGTGCCGCCGTCATCCATCCTGCACATGCCCACGCCGTCCAATACGTGAATTTCATGACCAGAGTCCCCTTTCCAATTTCTAACATGATACTTGCGCTCACTTTACATTCCACAGGCCCTCGACGTCAATCAAAATGGTAATGGGTGCGATTTTTTTCTGTTGAAGGTTAAGCGGCCTTATGGTGCGAGCGGTAGTGAGCGTGGATGGCTGCCATACAGACGGCGTTGGCGTGTCGCCAGTGCATGCCGGCCTGTTTGCAGCGGCGCACGATCAGGACGCGCACGGCGGCCTCGACGTGGCCCGATCCGATGTAGTATCCGTTCTTCCTGAGCCATCCGTAGCGCATGTTGTCCTTGCGCTTCTCAAGGTACGAGAGGTTTCTCAACGCCTCCGGGGATGCGTCCAGTTTGTCCCGGTGGAGCCGGCGGAGGCGCTTCACGGCGCTTTCCGCGCCGATCCTGTAGAGGAGGCCCCTGCAGAAGCGGTACTCCTTCTCCGCCGCGGTCTGCTCCAGCCCCAGGGCGAGGCAGCAGCCGTGGAGGTGGTCGGAGGCGTGGGCGAAGTCGTTGGCGAACAGGGCGTGCGGGAAGGCGTCGCGGAGGGCGTCCTCCAGGGCGGGCTCCCCGTCGGCGAGGCAGAGCATGCGCGGCACCGTGCCGCTGCCGCGCGCCAGGCCGTGCCTCTTGGCCAGCGGCGTCACCAGGTCGATAGTCTCGCCGGAGACGATGTAGGAGAACGACTCGGGCCAGGGGACCGGCCGTCCGTCCTTGTCCAGCCAGGCGTATTCGCCGAAGACGGCGGCGCGGATCTGGCGCGTGCCGGCCTCGCCGTCCTTCCCCTCGACGCCCTCCGTGTCCGCCTTGCAGCAGTTGGCCGAGCCGCCGTCGGCCATGCAGAAAAGCGTCCGGGGCGCCGGCGTCACGGCCTTGGCGGGCGGGCGCGGGTAGCGCCGCACGTCGGGCCCGGGCGTCTCCTGCGCCGCCACGCACGCCTCCCCGAAGGCCAGCGTCATCTTGCGCAGCTTGGACGTGCTGACACCCATGCCGGTCAGGCGGAGCAGCGTGTCCGCGCCCTCGCGGAAAGAGCCGCAAAGCGCCCCGCAGCGCTCCGCAGCGTCCCGGGCCGCCGCCGTGGCCCTGCCCGCGATCCCCAGCGCCGCCCGCAGGGCGGAGGGGCGCCTCGGGACGTAGCGCTCGGAAGCCTCCGCCCAGCCCAGAACGGTCAGCAGACGCACCGTGCGCACGCTGTGCCCGCCCTTCACCCGGCGCGTCCCGAACCGCGAAAAAAGCGCGCCGAGAAACACGAGCAGGTCTTTGCGCGCCGCCGCGAGCAGGCGCGCGTCGGCCTCCGCCGCGCCCTCCGGGATGCCGTCCGGGCCGCGGGACGCGGACTCCAACTCCCGCAGGACGGCCTCGACGTCCGCCCATTCCGGGCGGGGCAGCCTCAGCGCACGGGTTTTTTTTTACCGATCGACGCGACCGCCAGCTCGGTCGTCAGCCGGGCGTGCTCGCGGGCGAGCCGCTTGTAGGCCTTGCCCGCCTTGATCATCCGCGCCACTGCGGGCAGGTGCGCGGCGCTGATCCGCTTCCACCGCTCGTTCCCGTCCGTGTCGCGATACACGAACGTGTGGTGCTCAGGCGAGACGTATACGCTGCCGTCCTTCCGCACGCGCCGGTTGCGGTTCTTCTTGACGGTCCCCTGCAGGGCGGGGCCAAGTCCCGCGATCTGCGCGCCGATGTCCCTGATCCTCGACTCAATTTCTTCGGGCGTGCGTGCCATAATGGATGTCTCCTTAGTTAAGAGACACCTATTAGACCACAAAAACAACACGCCCGCAAGGCGAAAACACAATCCTCGCTCAAAAAACGGCCATCCCCCTTCAACAGATTAAAATCGCACCCCAGCGTAAAGTATATAATCTTTCGTCTTTGACTGCAATCTCACTTTTTGCCATAATTACAAAAACGAACTTGGTGTCACCCCGTTCTACGATCGGTGTGTCTCTGGCAGGGGGGTGACGTTCGCGAAAAGATGCGTTGTGGAGCAGGTTATGGGAAATGTGTTGATCGTTGACGATGAACAGGCCATTGGCGATTATCTGGCTCGCTTAATCACGAGGCTGGGGCATCAGGCCGAAACCACGATGAACGCGGCCGACACGCTGGCCAAGCTTGATTCGGGCGGGTTCCAGTTGGTGATTGCCGACATCCGTCTGCCGGACGCGCCGGATGCCCAGGCCTGGGTGACTGGACTCTGCCAGAAGGCCAAAGACATACCGGTCGTGCTGATCTCCGGTGCGCCATCCGCCGAATTGGATGACTGCGCAAAAGCCAACGGCGTGCTTGCCTTCCTGAGTAAGCCGTTTGAACTGGCTTTCATCAAGAATATCCTTCAAAACGTCTTCCCGGGGGAGCCCAAAGCGTGACGCACCCCAGAAAGAGGTTCCCGTGATCGTAGACAAAACCAAACTCGGGCTCGCGTTCTTTGACGAGAGCTTTGGCGGCGTTTACCGCGGACGGCAGGTGCTGTGCTGGGGATGCCGCGGCAGCGGCAAATCTATTCTCGCCTGCCACTTTTTGAATCAGGCACTTTTGGAAGGCGACAAAGCGCTCCTGCTCTCCAAATACCGGCCGCAGGACACGGTCATCATTGCAGAAAGCCTCGGTATGCCCTTCGCCGATGCCGTCACAAGCGGACAATTGACGATTCTGGAGTACAACACGTTCATACCGGAAAGCAACGCCAGCTCCAATGTCATGTTGCCGCCCCAGTCGTTCATGGAGCTGCAGGAGACCGTCGAGTCGCAGTCTATCCGCCGTGTCGCTTTCGACCCCGTATTGCCGTGGGTCGCGATTCAGCCGACGACACGCATCGCCGAACATGTGTACTCGTTCATCCACGCGCTTGAGCGTTTGGGGGTTACGTCGCTGCTGACCCTGCCCAAACCCGTCTCGAATGCCGCCTACACCTTGAAAAACCGGCTGGAGGATCTCTGTCCGGTCGCGGTCCAGCTCGGACACACCGGCGGGGAGTCACGCGTCCTGCGCGTCACCAAATACCTCGGCGAGAGCCGCAAGCTCTCCACGCCTTTCCCGTTCGTCATCGTGCCGCGAACCGGGATCGCCCTCAATAAGGCACCCTCCCCGGCCACACCTCAAGCGCAACTGCCCCAGCCGAACCTGACAGAACCCCCGACACCGCCGACCGCTGTGGCGGCGCCCCCCCCCGTCTCGGCCAAAAAACCGATCCATTTTTCCTCCGTGATCCGTTTCCCCGAATAAACGCGGGACTTTTATGTACACATCCTACTGGAATCTGCGTGAATCGCCCTTCTTGAACGTCGTGAGCGACCGTCTGATCTACATGACGGAGCAGCACCAGGAGGGGATTGCCCGGTTGTACTACCTGATTGACCAGGAACGTATCGCCGGTCTGCTCACCGG
>JAGOBZ010000025.1 GCA_017999015.1 Kiritimatiellia bacterium | reverse complement strand
GTTGTTGAACGTCGAACGGACAAAGGCGATTCCGGCGGGGATCGACTTCCCCTTGCCTTTTTTCTTGGCGGCATCGGCGGCTTTGGCGGGCTCGTCGCCCGCACACATCACAGCCTGCGCCTCGCTCACGGCCACCTGCTCAGGGGTCGCCGCCTGCTCTTCTTGCTTCACAGCTTCTTCGCTCATGCGTATTCAGCCTCAAAATACTTGGCCGACACGGCATCGGTCCCGTCCCGCGAGGGACAAGTCACGCGCCCTGCCGTCGCCGGGTTTATTTGCCCTTGGCTTTCATCGCCGCGCGTGCCGTCTTGTCGCGCACCGCGCCCACTGTCCGCTTGCCGCCCTTGCGGGTCCGCGCATTCGTACGGGTCCTCTGCCCGCGGACCGGCAGGCCGCGCTTGTGACGCAGGCCGCGGTAGGTGCCGATACTGATCAACCGGCGGATGTTCTGTGACACCTCGCGGCGCAGATCACCCTCGACCCGGTAATTGTCCTGAATGAAGCCCACAATCTGGCGGATCTCTTCCGGGGACAGATCGTCGGCCTTCTTGGCCGGGTCGATTTTGCAATGCTCGACCACGTCACTGGCCCGCTTGGGACCGATTCCGTGAATGTACCGGAGCGCGTACTCGACACGCTTTCTGCCCGGGACATCCACACCCATCAATCTCGGCATGATTGTCTTCTCCAGTTAACCCTGACGCTGCTTATGGCGGGGATTCGTACAAATGATACGCACGACGCCCTTGCGACGTACCACACGGCAACGCTCACAAATGCGCCGCACTGAACTGCGAACTTTCATGGTCTTTATTCCTTGTTCAAAAAAGGTGTTGGATTTAACCAAAAGTCCGTTACCTTGTCTATCCTAAAAATATGGAAAATTCTTTATGCCAGCGTCAGAACTTCCACACTTTCTTCCAGCACGGCCACGGTGTGCTCGAAGTGAGCGGACGGTTTCCCGTCTCGCGTTACAACTGTCCAACCGTCATCCTGCACTGCCACATCCGGCCGTCCCAGGTTGACCATCGGCTCGATCGCCAACGTCATCCCGGGCTTCAGGACGGGGCCGTGCCCCGGCGTCCCGTAGTTGGGGATCTGTGGATCTTCGTGGAGGTGACGCCCCACGCCGTGACCGACAAAATCCCGCACCACCGAACAGCCGCCCGCCTGCACGACGCCCTCAACCGTGTGAGAGACGTCGGAGAGTCGGCAACCGGGCCGGACCGCGGCCACCGCCGCATCCAGCGCCCGGCGCGTCGTCTCGACGAGCCGGATCACATCGGGATCCGTCACCCCGGCCGTTACGGTCGTGGCACAGTCCCCATGAAATCCATTGTAATACACCCCGACGTCCAGACTCACCACATCCCCCGGCAGAACAACCCTCCGCCCGGGGATGCCGTGAATCACCTCGTCGTTAATCGAAATGCACATCGCTCCCGGATACCCCCGGTAGCCCAAAAAGGAGGGTTTGGCGTTCATGCCCGCGATCAGCCGCCGGGCCAACGCATCCAGTTCCCCTGTCGTCACCCCGGGTTGAATCGCCGCCGCCACCTGCTCCAGCACGGAGGCTGTCATCCGGCAGCTCACCCGCATCGCGTCCAGCTCCGCAGCGCTCTTCAACGGGATCTTCATGAAAGCGCGCGCCTGACCCTCTCTACGATTTCATCAATGGGCCCGGTTCCCGGCACGCGCCGCAACGCGCCGCGCGCCTCGTAAAACTCGATCAGCGGCACCGTCTGCGCCTGATACACGGCCAGCCTGTTCTTCACGGTCTCGGGATTGTCGTCCTTGCGCACCGTCAGCGCACTCCCGCAGGCGTCGCAGATGCCGGCAACCCGCGGCGGAATATTGGTCACATGATAGCCGGCCCCGCACCCCGGACAGGCCCTGCGTCCGGCAATCCGGTCCACCAAAATCTCGTCGGCCACCTCCAGCAGCACCACCGCGGCCAGCGACGCGCCGCAACCCGCAATCGTACCGTCCAGAATCTCCGCCTGCACCACCGTGCGAGGGAAACCGTCCAGCAACAACGTGCAGGGACCTGCGATCCCTGCCATCAGGTCGGCGATCATCCGCGCGATGATCGCGTCAGGCACCAGCTCGCCGCGCTTCATGTACCCGTCCGCCTCGACCCCCGCCGCCGTCTGGCGCTTCACCGCGTCACGCAACAGATCGCCGCTCGACACATGCCGCAGCGACTGATCCGCAGCCACCAGCCGCCCGGCGATCGTCCCTTTGCCCGACCCCGGGCCACCCAACAGAATAACGACGTTCATCACTGCCATACCCGTCACTGGCGCATTAAAAATTAAGAGTCAGGATTCAGGAGTCTGCCATCGGCCATGTCGCCACGCCAAGCTCCCGACTCCTGCTTCCTGACTCCTAACTGACGAAAACCGGCCGCGCGCCGGCCTCTTTATGGTAGGGGTGCACGGACTCGAACCGTGGACCCAGTGATTAAGAGTCACTTGCTCTACCAACTGAGCTACACCCCCATAAAAAGCATGGAGCGAGTGATGGGTCTCGAACCCACAACCTCGACCTTGGCAAGGTCGCGCTCTACCAATTGAGCTACACCCGCTTCAAAAGAACGAATGTGAATTTATCAGAATAACGGAGGGCGCGCAACAGGGATTTTATAAAATTTTAATCGTTTCTTTCCTCGTTTTTTTCCTTCTTCCTTTTTCGCGATTGCGCTTGACAACCTCAATATCGTTTCTATATAAAGAAACGCACTGAAAGCCCTTCGGCGATCGCTTCACAGAGTCACGCACGAAACCACTCAGGTGCCCATGAACTTCACCACCTACAATCACCCAGACGCCACCGGACACTTCGGCCCTTACGGCGGACGCTACGTCGGCGAAACCCTGATCGCCGCGCTCACCGATCTCGAAACCGCGTGGCGGGAGGCCAAGAACGACCCCGCCTTCATGGATGAATTTCGGGCTATGCTCACGAACTATGCCGCACGTCCCACACCGCTCGATTTCGCGGCGCGTCTATCCGATCACATCGGCGGCGCGCGCATCTATCTCAAGCGTGAGGACTGCGCCCACACCGGCGCGCACAAGATCAACAATGTCGTCGGCCAAGGCCTGCTCGCCCGGCGTATGGGCAAGCGCAACGTGATCGCTGAAACCGGTGCCGGTCAGCACGGCGTCGCCACGGCCACCATCGCCGCGCGTCTCGGCATGTCGTGCAAAGTCTTCATGGGTGCGGAGGACGTGCGGCGTCAGGCGCCGAACGTGCTGCGCATGCGCCTGCTCGGCGCGGAGGTCGTTCCGGTCACCTCCGGCACCAGCACGCTGAAAGACGCGATGAATGAGGCCCTGCGCTACTGGGTCGCAGAAGTCGAGCGTACCTTCTACATCATCGGCACCGTCTCGGGGCCCCATCCTTATCCCGCCATGGTGCGCGACCTGCAGCGCGTCATCGGCGACGAGGCGCGCCGCCAGATGCTGGAGCAGGTCGGGCGGCTGCCAGACCTTTTGGTCGCCTGCGTCGGGGGCGGAAGCAACGCCATGGGGCTCTTCTATCCCTTCCTCGCCGATCCTTGCGCCATGCTCGGCGCCGAGGCGGCCGGTGAAGGCCTCGATACGCCGCACCACGCGGCGTCAATCTCCGGGGGCTCGCCCGGCGCACTGCATGGGGCGATGACCTATCTCCTGCAGAATGACGAGGGCCAGATCCATGAAGCGTGGTCGATCTCGGCCGGCCTCGACTATCCCGGCGTCGGCCCCGAGCACGCCCTGCTGCACGATCTCGGCCGCGTTCAGTACCAAGGCGTCACCGACCGCGAGGCGGTGGAGGCGTTCAAACTGCTCTGCCGCTTCGAAGGCATCATCCCCGCCCTGGAAAGCTCGCACGCGCTCGCCGCAGCGATCCGGGAGGCGAAGAACAGGCCCAAGACCGACGCCATTCTCGTCTGCCTCTCCGGCCGCGGAGACAAGGACCTTGAACACATTACCGCTTACATCAAAGCCAACCCCTAACTCCTCATTCCTAAATCCTAACCCCGAACTCCTCCCTAAAATGAACCGCATCGACCTCACTTTCGAGAACCTCGCCGCCGCCAACCGCAAGGCGCTCGTCGCCTATCTCACGGCCGGTGACCCCGACTTCGACACCAGCCTCGCGATCCTGCGCGCCGCCTGTGCTTCCGGCGTGGACGTGGTGGAACTGGGCGTTCCCTTTTCCGATCCCACCTGCGACGGCCCGGTCATCCAGGCCGCGTCGGAGCGCGCGTTGCGCGCCGGCATGTCGCTCTCCCGCAGCCTCCGTCTTGCTGCGGCGCTTCGCGAGACGGTCGAAACGCCCATTGTGCTCTTCAGCTACTACAACCCCCTGTTCAAATACGGACTGGCGCGCATCGCCGAAGAGGCCGCTTCGGCCGGCGTGGACGGCATGCTGGTCGTTGACCTTCCGCCGGAAGAGGCCGGCCCGCTCGCCGCCGCGCTGGCAGGCAAAGCCATCCATCTGATCCGCCTGGCCGCCCCCACCACCCGTCCTGACCGCATCCGCATGCTGGCTGACGGCGCGGGCGGTTTTCTCTATCTCATCAGCCGAACGGGAGTCACCGGCACTGGCGGCCTTGACTACGACGAGGTCGCACGTCACGCCGCACTCGTCAAAGCGCTCTGTCCGCACCCGGTCTGCATCGGTTTCGGCATCAGCCACGGTGACGACGCGCGCGCGCTCACGCCCCTGGCGGACGGCATCATCGTCGGCTCAGCCCTCGTCCGGCTGATTGCCGAAGCACCGGCAGGCACCGATCTGCCGGGGCTGATCGCGGCCAAAATCCATGAACTCCGCGACGGCATGGACGCTTCGCCTGCCTCATGACCGGCGTAAAAACAAACAGGGGCTCAACATGCGCAACACCCCGCGATTCGTACTCTTCATGGCCCTGGCCTGTGCGTTGAGCGGCATGGCCGACGCGCCGGCCCGCCGGCCCAACATCCTGTTGATCTGCGTCGATGATCTTAAACCTCTACTGGGGTGCTACGGAGCCCCCGCCGTGCAGACGCCCAACATCGATCGGCTTGCGGCGCGCGGACTGCTGTTCGAGCGCGCCTACTGCAATCAGGCCGTCTGCGCGCCCTCGCGCAATGCCTTGATGACCGGCCTGCGGCCTTCCACGCTCGGCATCTACGACCTCACCACCCACTTCCGTGTGTCTGCTCCAGACGCCGTCACCCTTGCCCAGACTTTCCTGCGCGCCGGCTACCGCACCGAGGCGTTGGGCAAGATCCTGCATGTCGGGCACGGCAACATCGAAGACGCCGCCTCGTGGAGCGTGCCGCCCTGGAAACCGCGCGGCGGCGGATACGTGCTGCCGGCCAACCGCGAGGCGCAACAGCAGGCGGTTGCGCGCGCCAAGGCAGCGGGCCTGCCGCCGGAAAAGGTCGCCACCCAAGCCAAAGGTGCTGCAACCGAGTGCGCGGAGGTGACCGATAACGCCTACGGCGACGGCATGATCGCCGACGAAGCGGCCCGCCGGCTGGATGCCGCGCGGGCGAATCCCGCCCAACCCTGGTTCCTCGCGGTCGGGTTCCTCAAGCCCCATCTGCCCTTCACCGCCCCCAAGAAATATTGGGACCTCTGCCGGCCCGACACATTCCCCGTTCCGCCCCTGCGCACCCTGCCGGCCGGCGCGCCCGCGTTCGCGGGGCATACCTCCGGCGAACTGCGGACGTACAGCGACATCCCGAGCGTCGAGCCGCTGAACGACGCGCAGGCGCGCCACCTGATCCACGGGTATCACGCAGCCACCAGCTTCATGGACGCCCAACTCGGACGCGTCCTAGACGCGCTCGACCGCAACGGGTTCGCCGAAAACACCGTGATCGTCCTGTGGGGCGACCACGGCTGGCATCTCGGCGACCACGGGCTCTGGTGCAAGCATACCAACTACGAACACGCCGCGCGCATCCCCCTGATCGTGGCCGCGCCGGGCGTCACGCGGCCGGCCACCCGCACCCGCGCGCTGGCCGAGACCGTCGATCTCTACCCGACCCTGTGCGAACTGGCCGCCCTCGCCCCGCCTGCCGGCCTCGACGGCACGAGTCTTAGCGGCGTGCTGCGCGACCCGGCGTCAACGGGCAAGCCCTGCGCCTATCACGTTTACCCGCGCAATGCCCTCATGGGACGCGCCTTGCGCACCTCACGCTACCGGCTGGTCGAATGGAAAAAGATCGGCGCCCCTGCAGCAACCGCCACCGTGGAACTTTACGATTACGAGAGTGACCCGGAAGAGGCCCGCAATCACGCCGCCGATCAGCCCGACACCGTCGCTCGCCTGCGCGCGCTCCTGGCCGGCTACCCGGAGGCCAAACCCCAAGTCAAGTCACACGGCACACGCAAAGATCCACGCTAAGTCCATCGGCAACAACCGGGCGGTGCGACGATCATGCGTTGCCGGCGGAATGGGGCCAGATGCGTCACCCACCGAATTTCGGCATCAGCGCGCGCGATACCGCCACCGGCGAGCCGCCCTCTTCCAGCAGTTCGCCGAGCGCCGGACGCGCATCGCCCCAGAGCGCGGCAAAATCGTCCGAGAGCGCCTGGCGCACCGACTCCGGCTGATCCAGCCTGCGGTGCAGCGCATAGGCCCGCGCCAGCAGAAGCACAGCCTGATCAAGCGGTTCGCGCGCGGCGTCGAAGGCGAGCGCCGCGATCGCCTGGCGCGCCCGGCGATAGGCCAGCAGCGCCTCGCGCCGCAGCATCTGGGCCTGCGCCTTATCGCTTTCCGGCGCGAACCGGGGCTGCGCCAAGCCGTCGGCGCGGGAGAAGAGCGTACGCGTCTCGCCGCCCGCGCGCGCCAACACGCCGCGCGCCAGCAATCGTCTGACCGCTTCGTAGGCGGCGCACCCCACCACCTCCACCACCGGCACCTGGCGCACGTCCACATTGCCGAACCAGTCCGCGCGCACCCGCTCGGCGCAGGCCGCGGCCGAGAGCAAATCGCCGTCCGCGACCAGCCACAGCACAGGGCGCGGCTGTGAAGCCGGCCGACTGAGTTCACAGAGCCAGAGCGCATCGCCCAGCCGTTCGGCAAGCACCGCAGCAAACCCCAGTTCAGGGTCAACCGCGCGCAAAGCTTCGGTTGAAGGCAATGACGCCACACGCGCCGCCTGCGCCGGCACCGGCACCATCGACACGAGCTGACGCAAAAAGCCCTGTCGGCCCGCGCCGATCGGCTGCTCATCGAGCGCGGCATCGCCGTCGAGCACGCCACCCGTCAGCGAACGTTTGCGCGCCAACGTCTCGATCATGCGCGCTTCGATGCTGTCTTCCGTGACCAGATTGACAACCGTCACGCTGCGCATCTGATGTTTGCGCCACGCCCGCGCCACCCGCTGCTCCAGGCGCGCCGGATTCCACGGCAGGTCGCAGTTGATCACGACGCTCGCCTGCTGCAGGTTCAAGCCCAGTCCGCCGGTATCGGTGGACAGGAAGACACGGCATGCCGTGTCGTTCTTGAAGCGCAGGATCTCTTGCCGCCGGCGTTGCTGCGGCACCGCCCCTGTATGCCATGCCGTTGTCACGTCCATCTGCGTACAGAGCGCCTGAACAAGCTGCAGCATGCGCTCCCATTCTGAAAAGACCAGCACTTTCACGCCGGGCGTGGAGAGTGCGCTCTCCAACAGGTCCCGAATTTCGTCGAGTTTGGGACAGACTCGGCAGGCATCATCCAAGATATACGGCGTGTCGCACAGCATGCGCATCATCGAAAGCTCGCGCTGCAACCGGTCGGATTCAGCTTTCGAGAGTGACCGTGTGCGTGATTGCGCCACCAGCCGTGCCATGCGCTCCTCATGCACCGCGTAGCGCGCGCGCTGCTCCGGATCCATCGGCACAAACACCGTGCGGTCCGTCCGGTCCGGCAACTCCTTCTCGACATCTGCCTTGCGCCTGCGCAGCAAAAACGGCCGGATGCGTTCACGCAGGCGTTGCAGGTTCTTGTATCCTTCCGGCCGGCCGTTCGCGTTGAGCACGTAAAAATCGCGGTTAAAGCGGAAGAGCGGGCCCAACACCTGCGGATCCAACATGGACATCAACGAATAGATGTCATCAATGCGGTTCTCCAGCGGCGTGCCGGTCAGCACAAACACATAGCGGCTTTGGAGCTTTTTCACGGCTTGCGCGGTCTGGGTGTCCCAGTTCTTGATGCGCTGCGCCTCGTCCAGGATCACGCAGTCTGGCTTCAGCACCGCATTGATCAGCGCAGCGTCGCGCACGATCTGCTCGTAGTTGGTCAGCGTGAAAAAGGCCGGCCGCTCATACGCCGCCTTGCGTGCGGAGCGGTCACCAAACACGGGCAGGAAGGAGAGATCGGAAAAGAGCCGGATCTGCTCTTCCCACTCGGCTTTCAGAGAGGCCGGCGCAACCACGAGCACACGCTGGACATGCCCCAGCCGATGGAGCAGCGCGGTCGCGGCCACGGCCTGCGCGGTTTTGCCGAGACCCATCTCGTCAGCCAGCATCGCGCGCTCAGTGAAAGCGAGATGCAGCATGCCCTCACGCTGATACGGCAGCAGCGGCAGCTTGGTCTCCTGCGCCGGATAGCGGCCGTTGCGGACCTGCTGCTCATAATCGCGCCGCCGCCTGATCCGTTCCTCGTTGCGCTGGCGCTGGGCACTCCAGGCGGCGACCTCTTGGGAGACTCGCAGGGCGGCACGGCCTGCCTTCTCAAAGGCGGTCAGGATTTCCTGCTCGCTGTAGTCCGGCAAGGCCAGGCCGGTGATATCGAAAAGCCCCCTAAGTGCCGACGGCAACAGGTTCACGTTGCGCTCCACCATCAGACGCCCGGTGGCCGTGTCAGGCACAAGGTCGATACGCGCCGACCCCCACTCCTCGGCCAGCCCCAACGCGAGAGGCTCGTTACGCAGCCACCGCAGCACCCCTTCGACATGCTTGCAGGTGCCGAGCCCGTTGACACAGAAATCGACACATGTGCAGGCGCTGACCAGAGGTGTCAGGCTGCGCAGCTCCACCTGATAGGTCTGTCCGCTCGCCGACGCCACGCTAAAATTTGAGAAGACCGGATGTTCGGGCGTCAGGTTACTGAAACGCATCGCCTCCTTCGCCGCACGCACCCTGCGCCGGTTGATCTCGTCCTGATCGGTCGTGCGCCAGTTGCTGACAGGCGGCACTTCAGGCAGCTTGTCGCCGGCTGCGCTGTTTGGCCAAGTGGGCCTCGCCTGTTTGGGGATGCTGCTCACCGTCCCTCACTTTCGTGTTCTTGATGGTAACAGAGCAGTCGGGCGGGCGCAAGGATTAGGGCCGACGCATCTAATTTGTTGGTTTTTGGGCGTTCGGCGTTTATAAGCGCTACACCTTCAGCGTATACCCTTTGCGATAGTCCGGCGTAACCATTGCGGTCGCCGAAGCACAGTTCTTGAAGCGCAGCGCTTCGCAATCCCACTCCAGCCGCATATTCGGGTGGCGCACCGCGATCGCCCCGAGCGCCGCATTCTCGGCGACATAGCCGGCCGTCTCGAACGGGTTGTTCGACTTGCGGCCGATTTTGATCGCAGTGGTGAAATCTTCAAAGTGGCTGCCGATCTGCGTCATCCAGAAGTTGGGCTTCGTCCCCTCCTCCTCCTTGATGTTGCGGATCATCGCGCGCATGTCGCTTTCGGGAATCACGCGGCAGCCGTCGGCGCCATGCGACCCGTATTTAAGCGTGTTTTTGCTGCCGTACACCACCGCGCCCGCATTCCACTGTCCCGGCACGATGCGGTTGCCCAGCTCGCGGCCCTCCTCGAGAACCGATGGCCGCGGCACCTCGTTGCAGAACTCGCCGTCGTGCCACACGATGGTCATCGTCTTGCCGTTTGCGAGATCATACTCGTAGCGGATGCGCGAGGCGTTGGGGAAGGCCAGCCGGTCGCGCACGGGATCCCACCCCGGCGTCACCTCCGCCGTGATGCGCTGCGGGCTGCGCAGATTGAGCGCGTCGTAGATCGGGTCGAGCAGATGGCAGCCCCAGTCACCGGGATTGCCGGTGCCGAACGGCGTCCACGCGCGCCAGCGGTTGGGCGTGAAGTAGGGCGAATAGGGATGGTACTCGGCCGGTCCGATCCAGCGCTCCCAGTCGAGCCCCTCGGGCAGCCGCTCCTGTTTGGACAGCTCGGAAATCTTGCCCGCGGCGTCGAGCAGGCGCATGGTCGTCCAGGTGTGGACCTCGCGGATCTCGCCGAGCAGCCCCTTGCGCACCCAGGAGGTGAAGGTCTGGTGGCTGGCGAACGAATGGCCCTGGTTGCCCATGTGGGTCACCACGTTGTAGCGGCGCGCGGCCTCCATCAGCCGGCGTACCTCCCACACTGTGCGGGCGATCGGCTTCTCGGTGTAGACATGCTTGCCGAGCTGCATGGCTTCGACCGTGGGCAGCGCGTGCCAGTGGTCCGGCGTCGCCACGAGCACCGCGTCGACGCTCTTGCCGGCTTTGTCGTACATCTCGCGGTAGTCGGCGAACGTCTGCACGGACGGCAGGAATTTCTGGGTCGCCGCGAGGCTGCGCGGATCAACGTCCGCCACGGCCACAACCTGTCCGAGACCGGCGTCGGTCAACCCTTTGAGATCGGCCCGCCCCTGTCCGCCGACGCCGACCGCCGCGAAGCGCACGGTCTCGCTGGGCGGGACCTCGCCGCTGCCTGCGATCAGTCTGCGCGGAAGGATTGAAAACACGCCCGCCGCACTGGCGGAACAGAGAAACGCGCGACGGTTGAAACCTGTCTTCATAATGAATCTCCTCATTGTTTTTGTTGGCCGCCGCCTTCGCGGGCCAGCTCTTCGAAGTAACGTTTCACCAGTTCGCGGTATTCGGCCGGCGTTTTCTTAAGCATCTCTTCGTAGGCCTCCGAGCCCATTTCGCCGCGGAAGTGGATCCACGCCGGGTTGAGCGGCACGCGGTGAGCGGCGTCCTGACCGCCCGCGCCGCGTCCGGCGACCGCGCGCCGCGTGACGCCGCCCAGACGTGCCTGCGCCTGCGCCCACGCCTCGGCCTGCCGCTGCTCATGCGTGTCCAGCGCCGCTGCCAGACGTTCCGCCGCCTCGCCGGCCCTCTCGGCGGCGGCACGCTGCTGCGCATCGGCCGGCACGGTCTGGCCGTTGGCCTGCTGTTCGGCGCGCTGCGCCAGATCCAGCGCCTGACGGGCTTTGGCCTGGCCTTCGCGCGCCTGGGCTTGCGCCTGGGCATCGGCGGCAGGGGTCGCCTGCTCCACCGTCTGCAGCGCCTGCTCGGCCAGCGTCGCCGCCTCGCCGCTCAGCGCCGCCGCTTCACCGCCCTGGCGGGCGGCCTCTTGCAAGGCCGGGTTCTGTGCGCTCTCGGCCAGCCGTCCGGCCTGCTGCGCCTCGCGTGCCGCCTCGGCCGCCTGACGTGCGGCCGAACGCGCCGCTTCCGCTGACGCCTGTTTCATGCCGTCCAGACGGTCCGCAGCCTGGCGGGCGGTCTGCCGCGCCAGTTCGGCCGCCTCGGCCGCCAGACGAGCCGCCTGCTGCGCCTCTGCCAGTGCCTGGCGGGTCGCGGCCCGCTCCTGCGCCTCGCCCATCTGCTGCGCTTCCGCCTGCGCCGTGCGCTCGCCTGACGTCTCGGCCAATCCACCGGCCTGTCCGGCCATGTCCGCCGCCTCTGCCAACCGTTCGGCCAGCGCCTGTGGCAATGGCCCCGCCTCGTGTGCGGCTTCGGCGGCCCGGGCAGCGGTCTCCACGGCCTGCCGGGCCTTTGTCACCGCCTCTTGCGCCTGTGTCACCGCTTCGCGCGCCTGATCGGCCACCGCCTCGGTCGGGGCCTGACGCGCGGCGGCGGCCCGTGCGTCCTGCGCCAGCCGTTCAAGCTGCCGGCGCGCCTGTTCAGCCGCTTGCGCCGCCTTCTCCCGGGCCTCGGCCGCAACCTGTTTCGATTGTCCCGCCAGCCCCTGCGCCTCGTTGAACGCCTCGCCGCGTCGTTCTTCCTGAAGCGCTGCGGCCTGCTCGGCACGTTGCGTCGCCTCGCGTGTCAACTCGGCGGCGCGCTGGGTCAAGGCCGCCGATTCGGAGGCGAGTTGCGCCGCCTCGTGCGCCTGCTCCATGCCGGGCTGCGCACCGGCCTCGCGCGCCGTTTCCACCGCTTCCGCATTCGCTTGCGTGGCCTGTTCGGCCGCTGCGTCGGCGGCTCGTCCGCTCTTTTCCTGCGCGGCCTCCGCCTGGTCCGGCTGTCCGGCCTGACGCGCCTCGGCCGCCTGCCGCGCCTGCTCCGCACCGTCTCCGGCCTGCTGGGCGGCCTGCGCCGCCTGCTCGGCGGCGCGCACGGCGCGTTCGGCAACCGTCTGGCGCTCGGCAGCGTCGGCCACCCTTTCGTTTGCGGCGCGCTGTTCCGCGGCTTGCTGAGCGGTCTGCGCCGCCTCGCGCGCCTGCTCTGCAGCGCGTGCGCTCTGCTCAGCCGCTTGCTGTAACGCCTCCGTCGCAGCCCGGTTTTCCGATACGGCCTCCGCCTGCTCGGCGGCCTCCAACGCCTGCTGCGCCGCATCCTGTGCCAGACGCGCCGCCGCCTCGGCCTTCTCCTGCGCGGCCGCCTGCCGCTTCAGCGCCTGCTCCTGTTCCGGCGTCAACGCCTGCTGTGCCGCCGTCATGGCCTGTCGCGCCTGGCGGATCTCTTCCAGCGCCGCGTTGAACGCCGTCTCTTCAACCTGAGGCTTGGCCTGCCACATCTTCTGCTCGGCTTCGTTCTGGCGGTTCGCCCATTGCTGCATCTCCTGCCGGTCCAGCCGGGCGTCTGCCGCCTCTTGCGCCAACGCCTGCTCGCGCTGCGCCACCTCGGCCAACCGGCTCAGCGCCTCCTGCTGACGGTTCTCCTCCTGCAGCACGCGGTTGACCAGGTCGTTGACCTTTTCAGCCGCCTCGCGCAGTGCGCGCTCGGCCTCCTCACCCGCCTGCTTGCGCACCTCCGGCGCGGCCAGAGGAATCTGATCCAGCTTTTGAAACGCTGGTTCGACCTTCTCGTCGCGCGTGTCAAGGATCGCCTGGGCGAAGGCTTCGAGAGGCGTCTTCGCGCTCTGTTCCGCCGCCTGCATCAAACGCTCTTCGGCCTGCAGCACCTCGTTGCGCGCCTGCTCCAATTTCTCGGCCGCCTTCTCCGTCAGTTCGGGACGGTCATACGCCCATTTTTCCTGCGCCACGCGGTTCGCCGCCTCGTGCAGCTCTTGCGCGGCTTTGCGCAACTGTTCCTCCATGGCCTTCTTGGCAGCCTCGCGCACCTGCTCGCGCAGCGTACGCGCGTCTGATTTCAGATACACCGCGATCGCGCGGCTCTCGCGGATCTGGGGCCCGCCCAGTTCGGGCGGCAGGTTGTCCGCCGCACGGAAACAGAACGTGAACGCGCGCACGCCGCTATCGTACAGCGCCTGAAGATCCGGGCCGCCCGACACCTCGGTGCTCGCGGCACCGGGGGCCGACGCCGTGAGCGGCAGAGCGATCTCGGGGCGTTTCTCAGCCTTGACAATCAGCGTCAAGGCACTGAAACCGTAATCATCCGCCGCGCGACCGGTGCAAACGAGCCGGTCATACGGCGGCAGGCTCAGACGTGACGCCTCAGGGCGTTCCAGCGTGATTTCAGGCGGCCGGTCCGGCCACGCCGTATAGGCGGACCATGCCGGACGGTTGGTGAAGCCATGCGCGTCACGCAGCGCGAGCGTCCAGCGCCCGGTGCGGTTGGTCGTCAGCGTCTGCAGCCAAACCGCGTTGGTGGCCGCACCGCCAGGGTTCGGCAATGCCAGGTCGTTCACGGCGAGCGACGCCGCGCAAGCGCGGTCAAACGCCGCCTCGATGCGCACGCGCGTGCCGGCCACCGCCGCGATCTCCTGCACCACGCCCACGGTCTGCGTGGCGGGCTGTCCGGTGTAGGCCGGGAAGGTATAAGCCACCCGCGTCTCGCGCACGCAGGGCTCTGTGACCACCAAAACCGTGTAAGGCCGTGTCCAGGCGTTGCCATAGCGCACGCGGTATTCGAAACCTTCCTCCACCGACGGCAGTTCCAACTCAAACGCCACCGGATCGGCGCCGGGTGCCGACAGCCGTTTCATGCGCTCCACGGCCTTGCGTCCGTCGGGCCGCTGGAAATGGATCTCGGCGCGCAGTCCGTGCCGTTCGGGTGCCGCAACCTCGAAGCGCAGCGGCGTGCCGGCCAGGCGCATCACATCGCCGGGCTTGACCTGCAGGGCGCTGGCCTGCAGCGTATCGAATTCGCGGTGCGGCGCGAGCGCCCGCATCAACAGCAGCCAGCTCTGCTGCGGCCAGAGGGCGAAGAGCGCGCCCAGCACCAACAGCGCGGCGGCCGTCATCAGCAGGAAGGGCTTGACCGTCCGCACGGTAAACTCGCGGCGCGGCGACACGCCGGCCAGCTCGCTCTTGGCGTCCCGCGTCAGCAGCGCGATCAATTCGCCGGAAGCCCGCTCCGCGTCTGCGCCGCCGCAGGCTGCCAGTTCCAGCGCGGAGCTGATCCGCTCCTGCATGTCGGGATGGCGCGTTTCCAGCACGCGGGCCATGCGTGTCAACGTCAGCGGACGGGCCAGCGGCACCACCAGCATCGACCAGGCCGCGGCGGCGGTCAGGGTCAGTCCCGCCAGCGAAAAGGCCCAGCGCGCGGCCGGATGCGCCAACACCACCGCCGCGTCGATGGCCATCACGGTCAAGGCCGCGCCCGTGGCCACCGCCACGACCGCCAACAGGCCGCGCGCCAGCAACAGCAGCCGCACACGTCGAATCAGGCGCCTCAGTCGGACCGCCAGTTCAGACGGAAGTCTATTTGTGGGCATCATGTGAAGATGACTTTGCGGAAACAGGTTGGAGGGGCAATGGTAGTGCGAGTGATTGGGGTTGTCAATGTTAAGCCGATGCGCCCTTACGCATGACGTCTAGGCGGCGGAAAATAAAAAAAACCACGCGGGGCTTGGATGGCCCCGCGTGGTCGTTCTGTCGTGTCGCGTGTGCTCAGGACTTGGGGCAGCAGCTTTTCTTCGCCGCGCCGTCCTTGGCCTTCGGGCACTGCGCCTTCTTGGCGCACGCGCACTTGTCGCATTTGCAGTCGGCCTTCTTGACCTGGGCCGTGCATCCGCACGACTCACATTTGCATGCGGCTTTCTTCTCTTTCGAGCACGTAGCCGGGCATTGCGCCACCGCCACCGAAGCCATCATTGCTGCAGCCAGGGCCATCATTGTCACGATACGCTTCATGTGTCACCTCCCATTGCTTTGACGCTTTAGCGGTCCTTAATCTAAAGCGTTTCAGTTGACATTGAATGTAGCTGAATCGGCACGTTCTGTCAAGGGTGTGCTCAATTATATCGAAGCAACGCGGTTTTGCGTGGATATGCCGGGACAGGGGCGGTATGATGCGGGCATGAATCTGACAGAAAAGACGCTGGGCATGCGGCGTGTGTTTGAAGGGCGCGCGTTGACGATCGATGTGGCGGACATTGAACTTCCCGACGGCCGACGGTCGACGCGCGAGATTGTGCGGCACCGCGGCGCCGCCGTCATCTTGGGACAGCGTCCGGACGGCTGCTATGTGCTGGTCCGGCAGTACCGCAAGGCCGTCGAGCAGGCGTTGCTGGAAGTGGTGGCGGGCTGTCTGGAAGAGGGCGAAGATCCCGATGAGGCCGCACGGCGCGAGATGGCGGAGGAGAGCGGGTATGACGTGATTTCGTTAAAAAAAATCGGGGTGATCGTTCCGTGTCCCGGCTATTCAGAGGAGCGTTTGCATCTGTACTATGCGCGCCTTTCTGCGGAACCGCGCGCGCAAAGGCCCGATTTTGACGAAAACCTCGAACCGGTGGCCATGACCGCCGAAGCACTTGACGCAGCTTTGGACGCGGGCGAGTTGATCGACGGCAAGAGCATCGCGATCTGGTTATTGTGGCGCCGCATGAGTCAAGGCTCAACGCTCAACGTTCAACTCCCGTCTCTCAAGTTATGAACGAGTCCGCCGCGCGACCGTGCCGCGAATGATCGAGGGGGTAACGCTCAACGCTCAACGTTCAACGCTCAAGTTATAGGGGCGGCGGAGCGGGATGTCGCGGGCGGCGAGCGCCGTTTGCAGGCGAGCGATGGCGGCCTCTTTGGCTTTGGCTTCGACGTCGACTGTCGCGTCCAGCGCGCGCCACTCGTCGGGGAAATCGTCTGGATCGATGAAATCATGATGCGGGCCGGGGCGGTTGCCGCCGCGCCCCTCCCTGGGGGAAGAGACATGCAGAAGCGGCTCGCGGTTCCAGGTCGCGCATGTGCGTTGTGTGGCCGCTGACACGGAGAGTCCGTCCGGAAGGCAACGGTGGTGGTGGACGTCGTAGACGAACGGGGCCCCGGTCTTCTCACAGAAAGGCAGCAGATCGGCCGGCGTGTAGAGGCGGTCGTCGTTCTCGAAGGTCAAACGCTTGCGCACGGCCGCCGGAAGCGTCGGGAGGACCGCCGCGAGCCGTTCCAGCGCGGCTGGCTTGTCGCCGTATGCGCCGCCCGCGTGGATGTTGATCACATCGGCACCGATCCATTCGGCGACCTCGGCCTGATAGACCAGATCCAGTGCTGATTTGCGCACGATCTCGGGGTCGGGCGCACTCAGCAGGATGAACTGATCGG
>JAGOBZ010000398.1 GCA_017999015.1 Kiritimatiellia bacterium | reverse complement strand
TGTTTTCATGGTATCCTCCCGGTCTTGGCCAATGAATTGTACCTTGCCGTAAAGCACGCACCCCTTGCTGAGCGGTTGGCACGGTTGCGATCGCCGTTCACACGTCAGGTCGTCGCCGCTCTGATGGGGACATTCCCAGCTCATGGGATTCCCTTATTGTTCGGTGATCGTGATCGCGGCCACCGGACAGCTTTCCGCGGCTTCCCGGCAGGCGGGTTCATCGGGAGGCGGAACGGGCGTTGCGATGACTTCCGCGACCGCTTCTTTCATGGCGAATACGGCCGGGCAGATCGTCGCGCAAAGTCCGCACCCGATGCAGGTTTCCTTGTCCACGTTTGCTTTCATGTCGGTCTCCTTTTTTGCTGGCTCTCGCTTAAATCGGGATTAAAGTACCAAATAACCTAAATGGCGTCAAGCGTATCGCACGTAATCGGTTGGCGGAGCTACGCGAGTCGAACGCATGTCGGATGCGAAGCACAGTCGGTTTATGGAGTGCGGGAGCGTGCTCCCGCTTTCCAAAGCGGCGGCAAGCCGCCGCACTCCAGATGCGGAAAACCGCGCCGTCAGGACGCCTGGCGCACGATCCGCTCCAGCACGAGCTTGCGGAAGTCGGGCGAGAGGTTGGCGAAGTAGGCCGTGAAGCCGGTCACGCGCACGATCAGATCGGGATAGGCCTCGGGATTTTGACTTGCCGCCAAGATCTGCTGCGCGTCCACGACGTTGATGTTCATGAGCGTTCCGCCCAGCGCGAAATGCGAGCGGATCAGCGCTTTCAGGCAGGATGCCGCCTGCGCGTTGTCCAGACTCCCGAAGTCCACTTCCAACTGCAGCGGCGCGGTGTTGCCGTATCCCGGCTGCACAGACGCCACCGCCGCGGCCATCGCCGTGACCGCCCCGTCACGCCGGAAGCCGACACTGGGGTTCGCGCCCTGCGAGATCGGCTCGCCCGCATGCCTGCCGTTCGGCAGCGCGCCCACACTCTTGCCGAGCCGCACCGTGTCCGCCCACGAGAAGAGCCCCGGAATCAAGACGATCGGCTTGACGAACGGAATGTTCTTCGCCTCCGCCCGGACCTTGTCGGTAAAGTCGCGCATGATCCGTTGCGCCCAAGCGTCGCCGCGCTCGGAATGGCCATACTTTCCCGACAGCGCCAAGAGCTTTTGCACCTGCGGCGCGTCCTTAAAATCGGCCTCGGTCGCGCGGAAAACATCATCGAAGGTCAACAGCGCCTCGCGCTCGACCCGCTGTTCCAGCGCGGTGAACGCATCCGCCACGGTCGCAAGCGCCGCGCCGTCGATCGCGAGGTTGTAATATTGCGCCCCGCCGTGAGAGGCGTCCAGGCCCGTCTCGATCGGCCCGACCGACAGCAGGTTCAGCAGGAGTTCCGGTTCGTTTTCCCACTGATGCGCCAAATGGAAGGCGATCCCCTGCCCCGTGATGCGGATGGCTTGTTGCAGGTGCTCCGCAAACGCCTGGTACAACGCCTCGGTGGATTCGTACCGCTTCTCTTTCCACGCGACTTCGAACACCTTGGCGAAATTCACCTTCACCAGGTCGTTCATGCAGTACTCCAGCCCCGGCAGGCTCATCCAGTTGCAGCCCAGCGCGATCCGCCGCCGGGCCAATTCAACGGGATAGCCATTTTTGACGAAGCCGCTGCACAGTGCCGCGTCGCCGGAGAAACGAGGAAAGGACTGCCGCTCTTCCACCAGGCAGCGCACACCTTCATCGAACAGCGCTTCCGGCAGGCCGTCATGAACGCGGATAGTGATGTTGCAGGTGCTTTTCAGCAGCCGCGCCGCCTGCAGGATCAGATACGACAGTGCGGAGGTCTGATCGGCTCCGCTCTCGTCGGGCCCGCCGATCTGGTAGTAATGCGGATCGTTGAGCAACAGGCAGAAGAGATAAAACACCGCGTCGTCATCATCGATCAGGCCATCGGCCTTGTCTTTTTCATAGTAAGGCCGCAGGAGTGTATCCAACTGTCCCCCGGCGCCGTCGCGGTTATACGTGCGCGACGCAATATTGAACCACGCGATCCATTGACACGCCTCGCGCAGCGTTTGCGGCGGGTGCTCAATCAGCCGCGCGTTGATCCGCGCCAGTTCCGACAGCCCCTTCTCCTGCGCCTCCCGCGCCGTGCGCCGGATCAGATCTTGCACACCGAGAAGCGCGTCCTCTTCGGCCCGATAGAGGTCTAGGCTCTCCTGATTCGACAGCGGTGTCTGCGCGAGCCGCGCGCGAACCTTGGCCAGGAGCCCGCCCCAGCCGAGTCTCAGCCCGATGGCGTAGTCCGGCGCGAAATGGGCGTCCTTCCCGATGCCCGGCGTGATGTCGTACAGAAGCTGCCCCGGACGCAGGTGGCTGTAATCAAAGCCGAAAGGCGACAGCTCCAAGCGATAGTTCGTGCGCATGCGTGACAGCATGAACATCCACCGTCCCGCCAGCGCGTCGTCGGGATCGACATAGACCGGGTGGCGCTCCATCAGGTAGCGGAAATTCGTGCCCCACGCCCGCACGCCGTGAAACGAGCCGTTGGCGTCGCGGCACGGAAGGGTCAGGCTCAGCGATTCCGGCGGCACCACCCAGCCATAGTCGTCCTCGTCCATCGCGCCCAGACGGCGGCGCTTCTCCTCCGTCTGCCGAAGCTTCGCCTCGCGCAAACGTTGGATCTGTTCTGCATATCTCATGCTTTTCCCCCATCCACAACCAGCGGGATGCCCGCATCACGGACGATCCGGCACAGACACCTCAGGCGCTCATCCGAGGGCGCGTGAAACTTCGGGGCCTCCCGGCCCAACGCCCTGTCCTTTTCCTGGCCCAGCGGCTGATAGCGCAACAGCTCGTAGTACGCCAGCGTTCGCAGCGGCTTCAGCAGCTCGACCGTCTGCGCCATATTCGCGTCATCGTCGTTCACCCCCGCCACCAGCGGCGTGCGGACGATCAGTGGAAGCCGTGCCGTTTGCAAAGCGGCGATATTTTTCAAAATCAGGTCGTTGGCCACGCCCGTCGCAAGACGGTGGCGTTCGGGGTCAGCCAGCTTCTGGTCCGCCATCAGCACGGACAAGAACGGCAGCACGTTCTCCAGCACGCCCGCCGGCACATGCAGACTCGTTTCAATGGCCGCGGGGATCGCCTCTGCCCGGCACTGTTCCAGCAAGGCCAACAGAAAATCGGGCTGGCCGCAGGGTTCGCCGCCGGAGAACGTCACGCCGCCTTCCGGCGAATAGAACGGCCGGTCCTTGCGGATGACCGCCATGACCTCATCCACCGTTCGCTCAGAGGATGACAGACTGCGCGCGCCGAAGCGGCACCGGCCGGCGTGCTGCTCCGAACCGCCGCATGCCCCGCAGCCCAGACACCGGTCGGGATAAAACAAAGGCACAGGGCGCATGCTCCACGTCTCGGGATTGTGGCACCACGCGCAGCGCAGCGGGCATCCCTGCAGAAACACGACCGTACGGATTCCCGGGCCGTCGTGAAACGAGCCCCGCACGATGTCTGTCACCCATCC